>JBGPOB010000334.1:0-4108 GCA_041487815.1 Xanthobacteraceae bacterium
CCGCCGGCGCATTGTTTACATCGTCATCGCAGTATGTTGACTTGGGACCCGCGACGGGGCCAATAACCGGCTGTTCCTCCATAAATAAACCCGTCTGGCGCGGTGGGCTGAGCCGGACCACGGGGTAGGGGCCAAGCGGTGGAAGCATTGAGTATCGCTGACAGGCCAGCCACGGCAATCTCCGAACACCTTCTGTCGGTTCGCGATCTTTGCATATCGTTTCACGACGGCGCCGGTTGGCAGCAGGTGCTCAAGGACGTGTCGCTGGATGTCCGGCCCGGCGAGGTGGTCGGGATCGTAGGCGAAAGCGGTTGCGGAAAGTCGCTGACGGCTTTGTCCATCCTTGGCCTGTTGCCGCGCAGGGGGTGCCAGCGAACCGGGGAAATCGTGTTCGAGGGTAGCGACCTCGCGAAATTGAGCGAGTCCGCCATGCGGCGCATCCGCGGCAAGCGAATCGGCATGATCTTTCAGGAGCCGATGAGCGCGCTCGATCCGGTCTTCACGGTGGGCGATCAGATCGCGGAGACGGTGCGCGTCCATTTCCCGGTATCCCGGCGGGAGGCGCACGAGCGCGCCGTGGCCGCGCTTGCGGCGGTCGGCATCGCGTCGCCGCGCAACTGCGCCTCGATGTATCCGATGAGCCTGTCCGGCGGCATGCGCCAGCGGGTCATGATCGCGATGGCGCTGGTCTGCGAACCGCGCCTTCTGATCGCGGATGAGCCGACGACGGCGCTCGACGTGACCATCCAGGCGCAAATCATGGATCTGTTGCTGGAACTCGGGCAGCGCACCGGTACGGCACTCTTGTTCATCACCCACAATCTGGGGCTCGTTGCGGAAACCTGCGCGCGTATGCTGACGATGTATGCCGGGCAAGTGGTCGAGGATGGGCCGGTGGAAGAGATCCTCTCGCGTCCCTGGCATCCCTACACCGCCGGGTTGCTCGCTTCGCTGCCGCGCGTGGCGCAGCGCAAGTCGAAGCTGCCGTCAATTGCGGGCCGCGTACCCTCGGCATATGAAATGCCGGCGGGCTGCCGCTTCAGTCCGCGCTGTGCATTCGTGCAGGCCCAGTGCCGGGAACCGCAAACCCTGTTTCAACGCGGCAGCCGCCATGTCCGTTGCAATCGTCATCAGTCGCTGCAACTGACAGGAGCGACGGCGTGACGGAAATATTGTCGGTCGAGGCGCTGGAGATCACGTTTCCCGGCCGGCGCCGCGGTCAGCTCGTACAGGCGGTGGATCAAATCGGGTTCTCGGTCCAGGAGGGGGAAACATTTGGAATCATTGGAGAATCTGGTTCAGGCAAGTCGACCGTCGGGCGCTGCGTCGTCTGTCTGATGCCGCCGACGCGCGGGCGCGTGCGGCACTTTGGCAAGGATCCGTTTGCACTGCCGGCCGCCGAGCTGCGGCGCCATCGCCGCAAATTCCAGATCGTGTTTCAAGATCCGAATGCGGCGCTCGACCCGCGCATGACGATCCTCGACAGCGTGCGCGAACCGCTCGAAGTCGCCGGGATCGGCGCGCCCAACGAGCGGCGCGCCCGCGCCTTGGCGATGCTCGACCGCGTCGCGCTCGCGCCGGAGCTTGCGGAACGCTATCCGCACGAGATTTCGGGCGGCCAGAAGCAACGCGCCAACATTGCCCGCGCGCTGGTGCTGGAACCGACGCTGATGGTCTGCGACGAGGTCGTGGCGGCGCTCGACGTCTCGATCCAGGCCGACATGCTCAACCTGTTTGCCGAGTTGCAGCGCGAGTTCGCGCTGACCTATGTGTTCATCAGCCATGACCTGCGCGTCGTCGCTCATATCAGCGACCGCATCGCGGTCATGTATTTCGGCAAGCTGGTCGAACTCGGCCCGGCCGCGGCGTTGATGGATGCCCCGCTGCATCCCTACACCAAGGCGCTGTTGTCGGCGGAGCCCGAGCCGGTGCCCGCGCGGCTGCGCAACAAGCAGCGTGTCATCCTCAAGGGGGAAATTCCGAGCGCGCTGGCGCCGCCGTCCGGTTGCCGGTTCCACACCCGCTGTCCGATCGCCGTCGCCGAATGCGCGCAGCGCGAGCCCGAGTGGCGGGAGATTGCGCCCGGCCATCATGTCGCGTGCCATTTTGCCGGGTAGCATGCCTCCCATCGCAATAATGATTTTGCATGGAACTTTGCATCGGCGGGTAGGCATGAACGGGTCCGGCACGCTATTGTGGATGCGGGTTCAACAGGCCTGACGCCGCGCCGGCGCGGGCCGATATTGCAATAGTGCTTTTGTGGGAGAGGTGAATGTCTGAGAAAAACATCACAATAGTCGATCGCCGCGATGTCATGCTGGGTACGGCCGCAATCGCCGGCGCCATGATGGCTCCCGGTCTGGCGCTGGCGCAGCAGGCGCCGCGCAAGGGCGGCACGCTGCGGCTTGCGATGCCCTATAACCCCGCCGCCGTCGACCCGATGACGGGGCGCAATCTTCCGGACCTCAACGTGCTGTGGGCGGTGTTCGACGCGCTCATCGATTTCGAGCCGACGACGCTGGAGCTTAAGCCGGGCCTCGCCAAGTCATGGAAATTCACCGATGCGAAAACGCTGGTTCTCGACCTGGTCGAGGGCGTCAAATTCCATGACGGCACCGATTTCACGCCCGAAGCGGTCAAGTTCAATCTCGATCGCTACAAGGACGACAAGCGCTCGAACGTGAAGGCCGACATCGGCACCATGGACTCGGTCGCGGTCACCGGAAAAAATCAGGTCACGCTGAAGCTTACCAAGCCCAACGCCGGCCTGCCGAATATTCTAACCAACCGCGTCGGCTGCATCGTTTCGCCAAAATCGATCCAGGACGCCAAGGACGGCAACGTCGACCGCAGTCCCGTCGGCACGGGACCGTTCAAGTTCGTCAGCTGGCAGGATAACGACAGCTTCGTGCTCGTGCGCAATGACAACTACTGGCGGCCGGGGCTGCCCTATCTCGACGGCATCAGCATCAAGATCATCAACGAACTCAATACGATCGTGCGTGCGGTCGTCGCCGGCGAGGCCGACCTCGGCGTCAACTTGCAGGCGCCGCAAAAGGCTGTCGCCGATCGTTCATCGGGTGTTGTCGCCGTCGCCGCGCCGTCGCTGGTGCTTTATGGCGCGTTCCTCAACTATGGCCGCCCGCCGCTCGACGACGTTCGCGTCCGTCAGGCGCTCAACTACGCCATCAACCGCGATGAGATTAACAAGATCGTCGCCGTCGGCCTGGGGCAACCGTCGAGCGCGATCCTTCCCAAGGAGCATTGGGCCTGCGATGCCGCGACCCAGAACTATTATTCATACGACCCGGAAAAGGCCAAGAAGCTCCTGGCCGACGCCGGCCACGCCAACGGCCTTGAAATCGAAGCCTATGGCTGGGCGGATCAACTGGCGATGCAGCGCCAGGAGGTGATCATCTCGCAGCTCGCCAAGGTCGGCATCCGCATCAAGCTCACGGCGCTGGCGCCGCAGCAGGCGGTGCAGGCGTACATGATCGAAAAGAAGGGCGCGATGTTCATCAGCCCATCCTCGGCGTACCCCGACCCGAGCCAGCTTTACGAAGCACTGTTCGGCAAGACCGCGTTGCGCAATCCCAGCGGGATTGAACTGCCGGGCTTCCGCGAGCTTCTCGACGCGACCATGGAGGCGCAGGATCAGGCGGCGCGCAAGGCAGCGTTCGTCAAGTTGCAGCGGTTCGTGCTGGAGAACGCATTGCAAATGGTGCAGTTCATTTCTCCGGCGGTCAGTGTCGCCAATCCCAAGGTGAAGAATTTTCAGGACAGCTTGCTGGCGGTTCCGAAATTCACCGAAGTCTGGCTGAGCCCCAGCGCGTGACCTGGCGACCTGCCGCAAGGGGACAATGACATGATCGGCCGGGTTCCGATCCTGATCGGTCGCCGGCTGTGGCAATTGCTCCCCATTGTCGTGTTCGCGACCTTCGTGGTGTTTTCGCTGCTGCAACTTGTTCCCGGCGATCCCGCGGTCACGCTGGCGGGCGATTACGCCTCGAAGGAGCGGATTGAGGAAATCCGCCAGATCTACGGCCTCGATCAGCCGCTCTACATCCAATATGGCGCATGGCTCTGGCATGCGGTCCATGGCGATCTC
>JBGPOB010000335.1:0-4082 GCA_041487815.1 Xanthobacteraceae bacterium
CAAGCAAGCCGCCCTGCGACAGCGTGACGATCGCGCGCGACGCGGCGGGCGATCCCACCGGCGTCTTCTTCGACGCCAACCGCATGCCGGTCATCGATCTCACGTTGATGGCGCGGGCGCCGGCGTTCGATCTGGCAACGCGCACGGCGGCACTGCCGCGCTCGATGCAGCTCTACAACAGCGTCGGCACCACCAGTGTCTTCGAGGGTCACGGCGTCGCCGCCGATGTGATCGAGGCCTACAAGCGCGTGAATGCCGCCGGGCGCCAAACCGTGCGCGCCACGCTGGCGTTCAGCCCGGCCTGGCCGGCGGTCAAGGGCGCCGACATCGCCGCGATGATCGCGGGCTGGGCGCGCTGGCTATCGCGCAAAGGCATCGGCGACGACTGGCTGCGCATCAACGGGCTCTATGCGGAAATCGATACGTCGCGCGAACACGAATTGCGCGCCGGCGCTTATCCTGAAACCGGATGGGCCGGATTTAACTACACCGGCCTGCCGCGCGCGGCGGTCGCGACCCTGCTGCGCGAATGCGCGCGCAACGGCATTCGCGTCAACGGGATCATTCCGGCCATGCTCGACCTGTTCGCGCAGGTCTCGCGCGAATTTCCAATCGTGGGTCAGCGCTGGGTGCTGGCGCACGTGTCTGCGCTCGACCAGCGGCAGATCGAGACGGTGCGCGATCTCGGGCTGATCGTCACCACGCATACCAACGGCTACATCTGGAAAGGCGGTGCGGCATTTCTCAACGGCATCGGCCGCACGCGCGAGAACGATTTCGTGCCGCTGCGGCGGCTCATCGACGCCGGCGTGCCGGTCGCGCTCGGCACTGACAATGTGCCGATCAGCCTGTGGTACCCGATCTGGCAGGCGGTCGCGCGCATCGACCGCACGACCAATGCACCGGTTGCGCCGGCGCAGGCGCTGTCGCGCGCGGAGGCGCTGCGTTGCGCGACTATTGGCGGGGCGTACCTGACGTTCGAGGAAATCGCCAAAGGTTCGCTCGAGCCGGGAAAATTCGCGGATATCGTCGTGCTATCGCAGGATCCGCTGACGTGCGATCTCGCCGAATTGCGCCACACCGTCGCGGAAATGACGATTGTCGCCGGCAAGATCGTGTACGAGCGCCGCTCGGCGTGAGATTACCTTCGCTTCCAGCGCAGCATATAGCGCTCGATTTCCTGCAGCGCGAGATTGCTGACCAGCCCGATCAGTCCGAACAGGATCACGCCGGCGAACAGGTCGGCGGAGCGGAAGCCGCGCGCCGCGATCAGAATGTAAAAGCCGAGGCCGTATTCGCTGGTCAGCATTTCGCCGATCGCGGCCAGCACCAGCGCCACCGTGAGCCCAATGCGCATGCCGGCGAGGATGTCGGCTTGCGAATTCGGCAGCGCGATCTTCCACAGCGTTTGCAGCCGCCCGAGCCGCAGGCTGCGGCTGACCTCGACCAGCCGTGGCTCGACCGAAGACACGCCGTGCACCGTCGCCAGCAGCACCGGCCAGATCGCGCCGATGGCGATCACCACCAGCACCATATTGCTCGAAAAGCCAAGAAACGCGATCACCACCGGCATGAACGCGGAGACCGGCACCGGCCGCACCATTTCCAGCATCGGCGCGATGTAGTCGCGCGCGATGCGCGAGGAGCCGATGAGTGCGCCGACGACGATGCCGGCGAGCGAAGCCAGCGCCCAGCCGTAGATCATGCGTTTGACGGTCGCGAGCGTGAGGCCGGCGAGTTCGCCCTGGCTGAAGCCAACGACAAGCGCGCGCCAGGCGCGATCGGGCCCAGGCAGGAACACCGGCGGGATGCCGCCGTAGTCGGCGACGAGCTGCCAGGCGACAACGATCAGCGCCGTCACGGCGATACTGCCGGCGACCCACAAGGCGCGTGCGCGCGGGTTCATGACAACGGGCTCATGGCGACGCGCTCACCGCCGCGCCGGCCGCGCCGAACAGCCGACGCTGCGCGAACAGCAGCAGCGAGTTGAGGCCCCAGCCGACGATGCCGATCCACAACAGCAGCGCAAACATCAGGTCGGGGTGCAGCGACTGCGCAGCGGCCATCAGCTCGTGCCCGATGCCTTGCGGGTTCGACGCGATTTCGACGGTGACGGCGATGATCAGCGATACCGCGGTCGCCAGCCGGAACGCTACGAAATAGCGCGGCAACGCGGCCGGCAGCACGATCTTGGTGACGCGACTGATGGGCGTCAGGCGCAGCACGCGGCTGACATCGATCAGTTGCGGCTCGATGTTGGTGATGGCGGAGTGCCCATAGATCAGCACCGGCCAGAAACAGGCGAACGCGACCAGTGCGATTTCCATCCGGTAGCCGAAGCCGAGCACGAGCAGCGCCACCGGAATCAGAGCGACCGCTGGGATCGGGCGCAGCACTTCGATCGAGAACTGCATGAGCCGCGCCGCCGGCGGCACCAGTCCGAGCACGACGCTGGCGATGATCGCGCTGCCGCCGCCGATCGCGAGCCCGCCGAGGGCTGCGCGCAGCGTCTCGGCGGTACGGCGCGGAATGGTGCCGTCGAGCATGGCATCGACGAACGCGACGGCGATTTGCGACGGTGGGGCGAGGGAATCGCTTTCAATTCCTCGCGATCGCATGACGAACTCCCACGCCAACAGCAGCGCGGCCGGAACCACCACGGCTTTCGCGAGCTTCATGTCTCGCCCTCGGCGATGAAATCGAACAGCGCGCGGCGCAGGCGCAGGAATTCCGGATGCTCGCGCGTGGTGAGCTGGTTGCGCGGCCGCAGTAGCGTCACGTCGAAGACCTGGGCAATGCGGCCGGGGTTGGGATAGAGCGCGACCACGCGATCACCGAGGTAGATCGCCTCATCGAGATCGTGGGTCACGAATATGACCGTGGTGCGGCTCGTGGCGATGATGCGCAGGATTTCATCCTGCAGCGCCTGGCGCGTCATGGCGTCGAGCGCGCCGAACGGTTCGTCCATCAACAGCACCGACGGCTCCTGCGCCAGGCAGCGCGCGATCTGCACGCGCTGCTGCATACCGCCGGAGAGTTGCGCCGGGTAATGATCGGTGTGGCCGGCGAGGCCGACCTTGTACAAGAGCTCCGCGATGCGCGGGCCGCGCTCTCTGAACGGCAGGCCGGCGGCCTCGAGCGCGAGCGCGACGTTGCCGGCCGCGGTGCGCCACGGCAACAGCGCCTTGCTGTAGTCCTGAAACATGAAGGAGATTTCCCGCGCCGGTCCGGTCACGGTCTTGCCCGCGAAACTCACCGCGCCGGACGATGGCGCCAGCAGGCCGCCGACCATGCGCAGCAATGTCGTCTTGCCGCAGCCCGATGGGCCGACGAGACATACGAATTCCGATTGTCCGATGGCCAGATCGATATCGCGCAGGATCGGTCGCTGGCCGAAATCGTGATTGACGCCGCGAAAGGCAATCAGCGGCGGCGCGGCGGAGGCGGCGGGGTGTGGCAGGGGCGAGGCACTCGTCATGGTTTTGGTCTTTGAACAACGGCCGCGCACCGGCGCACGCAAGAAGGGCGCGCAAGATTGCCCGTCCCGGGCGGGGTTGTCGAGCAGCGCGGCTGCGGCAACCTGTCGGGGGAATTTTGCGCACGGGCGCGGCAGGTCTGCTAACATTCCGATCTGCAGGCGTGGTCGCGTCCAAACCGGCGGCCGGGAACCATGGGAGGACAGGCAATGGCGTGCGTAACGAGATGGCTTCTTTGCACCCTGGCGGCGATGGCGCTGGGCGCCGCGCAGCCGGCGGCGGCGCAGACAAAGCTCAAGATGATGTACACCGCCGTCAACGGCTTCACTTCGGCTTATGTCGCGCAGCAGGAGGGCTTCTTCAATAAGCACGGCGTCGACGTTGAATTCGTGCTGACGTCGAATTCGGCGAACAACGCGCCGGCGCTGGTCTCCGGTTCGGTCGATATCGCCGGGCCGACGATGACCTCGCTGCTCGAGGCCGTGGATGCCGGGCTCGACCTCATCGTGTTCGCGGGCGGCGCCGTCTATCCGCTCGACAAGGACATCCTCGTCGCGCGTTTCGACAGCGGCATCGAGAAGCCGACCGATCTCAAGGGCAAGCGCG
>JBGPOB010000336.1:0-4082 GCA_041487815.1 Xanthobacteraceae bacterium
CGGCGGCTCCAGCGGCCTTGCCGTGCATCATTATATTGATTACGATCGTAATGTAAAATCTTGACCAAGTCCACCACCTCAAGTCGAGCGCCTCAAGTCGAGCGCTGGGCGTCGAGGCTTCGGCCGATCGTTGCGATGGAGCGCGGTATGCGCGTGACGCAGGTTCAGCGTGCGAAGAATCGAGCGCGTATCGTGGCGACCGCCGCGCGGCTGATGCGCCGGCGCGGCATTGCCGGTGTTGGCGTCGACGCCGTCGCCAAAGCCGCGGGCATGACGCACGGCGCGATCTACAGTCAGTTCGCGACCAAGGACGATCTTGCCGCCGCGGCCATCACTGACGCGCTGGCAACGGCAAAGGCGCGCTGGCGCGCCAACGCGGCGCGGGCGGGAGCGCCCGGCTCGCCCGAGTATTTTGGCGAACTCGTGCGCCAATACGTGTCGCGGGCCCACCGCGACAATCCGGGCGAAGGCTGCGCCGTCGCCGCCATGGGGCCCGACGCCATGCGTTACGGCACGACCATCCGTCGCGCGTTCGCGCGCCATATCGAGACGATGATTGCTGACTTTGCCCCGGCGAGCGCAGAACCCGGCAGCGAAGCCGCCAAGGAAGCCGCCAAGGACGCTGCGATGGAAACGATCGCGCTGATGGTTGGGTCGATCGTGATCGCCCGCGCGATCGAGGACCGGGAACTTTCAGACCGTATGCTCCTGACGGTGCGCCGCCGTCTGCTGCGGGGCGTCGATGGGAGGCCGCGCACGCCCGCGCCGCCTTAATAAATAATTTCGGATTTAGGCATAAGCCGGCCCGGCCCCTGGAACGTCGTGTGCTGTTAAGACTACTTTCCTTTATCGCGAGGGGCGAAGACCATGTCGCATTCGCACGCGCTGATCATTGAACTCGATGCCGCCCTGGGCCCGCAGCCCGGCGGGCGCAGCGCAACAATATTGCGACGCGTGACCGATCTCTATCTCACCGGCGACGGCGCCTACAGCGACGAGCAAGTGTCGGTGTTCGACGATGTCATGCTGCGCCTGGCCGACATGGTCGATCGCGCGGCCTTGATCGAATTGAGCGAACGTTTGGCCGCATTCAAGATTGCACCGCTCAATACGGTCCTGCGCTTGCTGCGCGACGCCGACAAAGCGGTATGCGGCCCGGTGTTGGAACACGCAAGGGCCGTACCGGAGCGCGAATTGCTCGCGTTGGCGAAGACCGCAGACGCGCAATGCCTGACGCTGATCGTGCGGCGTCGGCACGTCACCAAAACCGTGACCGACGCCATCTGCGAGCGCAACATTCCAGGATTTGCGCGCAAGGTCCTTGCGAACCCCGGCGCGGAAATTTCACACGCGCAATTTGCGAAATTCATCGGCGAAGCCGCGGCTGATCCGGCGCTGGCGCGGATGCTCGCAACGCGCACTGATTTGCCCGACAAATTACGGCCGCTCCTCAACGCCCATCCGCCGAAGAATTAATTCATTCCGGCAATGCGGCCGATTTGATCGATGGCGCGGAGTCAGGCGCGCTTGCGCTGTTTCATCAACCCCAGAAAGCGGTCGAACAGGTAGTGGCTGTCGCGCGGACCGGGCGAAGCTTCCGGATGATACTGCACCGAGAACACCGGCCTGTCCTTGAGCGCAATGCCGCAATTCGAGCCGTCGAACAGCGAGACGTGCGTCTGAATCACGTTTTTCGGCAGACTATCCTTGTCGATCGCGAAGCCGTGATTCATTGACGTGATTTCGACCTTTCCGGTGGTCAGATCCTTGACCGGATGATTGGCGCCGTGGTGGCCCTGGTGCATTTTCACGGTGCGTGCGCCCAGCGCGATCCCAAGCATCTGGTGGCCGAGGCAAATGCCGAATGTCGGGACGCCGCTGTCGATCACCTGTTTGATCACCGGCACCGTGTAGGCGCCGGTCGCGGCCGGATCGCCGGGCCCGTTGGAGAGAAAGACGCCGTCGGGATTGAGCGCGAAAATCTCCTCAGCCGCCGTGGTCGCCGGGACGACCGTCACCTTCGAACCGGTGCCCGCCAGCAGCCGCAGGATGTTGCGCTTGATGCCGTAGTCGATGGCGACGACATGGTGCTCGCCGTTGTCGCGGCGCCCATAGCCCTGGCCCCAGACCCACGGCGTCTGGTCCCAGGTGAAGCGCTGGGCGCTCGTCACCATCGGCACCAGGTCCATGCCGACGACGCCGGGCCATTTGCGCGCTTCTTGCTTCAACGCCGCGAGGTCAAACCTGCCGTCGGGCGCGTGCGCGATCACCGCATTGGGCATGCCCTTCTGCCGAATAAGCGCCGTCAGCGCGCGCGTATCGATGCCCGACAGGCCGACCACGCCGCGGCTCCTGAGCCATTGGTCGAGATGGCGCGTCGCGCGGTAGTTTGACGGCGCCGTGATCGGCGCGCGCAGGATCACGCCGCGCGCCCCCGGCGTTGCCGCCATGTTGACGGTCTCGATGTCTTCCTCGTTGGTGCCGACGTTGCCGATATGCGGAAACGTGAAGGTGATGATCTGGCCGGCGTAGGACGGATCGGTGAGGATTTCCTCGTAGCCGGTCATGGCGGTGTTAAAGCAGACCTCGCCGACTGCGTGGCCGACCGCGCCCAGGCCAAATCCTTCGAGCACGGTTCCGTCGGCGAGCACCAACAGGGCGGTCGGGACGGGCTCCGACCAGCCGGAACTGATGACTTTACCGTTCATAAGCGCGCTTCATAACCGCGCGCGCCACCGCCGTCAAAGCCGGCGTTTCCGGAGGCGACTCGTGCTAGAAAGCCGAACATTGCTCACAGGCCCAGCGAGGACGCCATGCTGCGGGAGGACATTAATAACGCGCTGCGCCTGGCCATGAAGGCGCGGGAGGAGCGCCGCGTGTCGACGCTCCGGCTGGTCAACGCCGCGATCAAGGATCGCGACATCGAGGCGCGCGGGCTCGGCCGCCAGCCGTTGTCCGACGAGGAGTTGCTCGGCCTGTTCCAGAAGATGATCAAGCAGCGTCACGAATCGAAGGAACTCTTTGAAAAAGGCGGTCGCGCCGACCTCGCGCGGCAGGAGGCGGAAGAGATCGAGATCATTACATCCTATCTGCCAAAGCAGATGAACGACGACGAGATCAAGGCCGCGATCGCCGCCGCGATCAAGGAGACCGGCGCCGCGACCATGAAAGACATGGGCAGAGTGGTCGGTGTGCTGCGCGGCCAATACGCCGGCCGGATGGATTTTGGCAAAGCCAGCGGGCTGGTGCGGGGGATGCTGTCGGCGTAGCCGTCGTCGCTGCGGGGCCGGAATATCCAGGCTCCCGGCGCGCGACCGGCAACAGGGGATGCCGATTTTGCGCAGGCCATCACGCTTGCGCAAATGGCGTGAACTTATCTGCGTTCATGCTCGGCTGATATCGCGGCTCTCGGGCGGGTTTCTCACGGACGGCGGCGTCTGGCTGGCGCTGGCGCGGGTAAGGTGAGGGCGAATCTAGGCGCGTTTCTTTTTCTTCGGCAGCGCGGTTTTCTGCTGCATGTACGAACGCAACACCGCGTTCATGCGTCGCTGGTAGCCGGCGCCATGCTTCTTGAAATAATCCAGCACATCTTCGTCGACGCGGATGGAGATCGCTTTTTTCTTGGGCGGAATGACCAAAATCGCTTCCGACCAGTCGAGTTTCTCGAACTCTTGCCAATCAGGATCGTTGGCGATCGACGCATTGATCTCAGCGTCGGTGAGCTTGCGCAGCTTCTCCCAATTAGTCTTGCCCTTCCGAGGGTCGTCGCGGGAGACGACTGTGATATTTTTTTCTTTCATCTCGCCTCGCTCGCCGCGCCGATATGATCCAGCAGATTTCCCTACGGATCGTACAGACCACGACTACTTCAACATCGTTGAGAAACCCGAACACCATGTAGCGGGTTTCGCCCTTGCGATCGGACCGGCGGATAATTGTTGGTCCGTCAATAACAAATCGCGCGTCCTGGAAATCGATCTGCCGGTTGCGTAAATTGCTTTCACGTTTGGGCGGATCCCAGTTGAACGCGCGGACGTGCGCGAACAATTGTTGCGTAACGTATTCTTCTTCCGTCATAGCGA
>JBGPOB010000337.1:0-4078 GCA_041487815.1 Xanthobacteraceae bacterium
CTCGCTGTCTTCGTAATACTTGTGCCAGCCGGTATTGACGATCACCACGTCGCGCGGCCGCACGGTCTTGCCGCAGGCTTTCTCCAGGTCGTCGCCGGTGATCGGCTCCCATTTGTTCTTTGGGATCGACACCACGATGCCGGAACCGAAGAAATGCGGCAGCGGCACCTCGTCGATGAACGGCGTGCCCTGGATGACGTGCGCCGGTGCGTCGATGTGCGTTGTGTTGTGCATGGATGTCGTGATGCGCTGCGACAGCACGCCCGACTTTGCCATGTAGTGGATGCGCTCGATCTTGACGTCTTCGAAATATGGCCAATTCGGGGACTGATAACCGAAGCGATGGGACAGGTTGTAAAACTCCAAACCCATGTCGTTCTTGATGTTCTCCTCAAACATCACGCCGCGAATTTTCTTTGCCAAGGTTGCTCCTCCCTCACGGCGCTTTCGCGCCTTTCATTGCCGCACGTGCCGGCGGCCGCCGGCACCAAAATCGTCACGCCGCCATGGCGCGCCAGTCCGCCTGCATCGCGTGCTTGGTCGCGAGCAGGCGCTCGGCAATGAGCGACTGCTGCGCGCGAAAGCGCTGGCTCGGCACCGGCACCGAGATCGCTACGGAATTGCCGAGCGGGTCCTGCAAGGCGACGCCGACGGCGCAGATGCCGAGCGTATGCTCCTCGCGATCGTAGGCGACGCCGGTGCGGCGGACAGATCGGAGCTCCGCCATCAAATCGCTGAGCTTGGTCAAGGTCCGCGGCGTCCGCGCCTCATAGCTCTTGCCGATCAACCGCTCGATTGCCGTCTCGTCGAGCTGACTGAGATAGGCCTTGCCGTTCGCCGTGCAGTGCAGCGGAAAGGTCTCGCCGACAGCGGACACAGTGCGCAGCCGGTGTGACCCGATGACCTGATCGATGAACACCAGATGATCCTTGCGCACCGAGGCAAGGTCGACGGTCTCCCGCAGTTCCTGCGACAGCCGTGCGATGAACGGCCGGGCCATCGCCACGAAGTCGCTCTGCACCGACGACGCGAGCCGCAGCAGTGTCGGGCCGAGCCGGACGCGGCCGTTGGGCGAAGCGGCGATCAGGAGCTTCTCGGCCGCGAGCGAGGCGACGATCCGCTGCACGGTGGAGCGCGCCAGATTCACCCGTTGGGCGATCTGCCCGAGACTAAGCCCCGCATCCTCGCCTTCGAGCGCGCGCAGGATTTGCGCAGCGCGGGCGATCACCTGCACTTGGCCTTTTTGGACCTGATTTTTCTCGTTGGACGAATGCATTCGACGCAACCGCTGGCACGCGACCCTTGGGGCGACCGCTGGTCGCCTTGCATGATGGTACAGGCTAGCCCAATATCCGGTACAGCAAAAAGCAGAAAAGATGCTGCGGCGCACCGACGCTGCGGCAACGGAGGACCCCTTGGTCAAGAAGATTGCGTTGGAAGAGCACTTCCTGTGTCCGGGATTCATCGAATACTGGAACCCAACGGTCGCCGAAATGCCGGCCGCGAAGCGCGAAGGGCTGCTCAGCCGCTGCACCGACTTCGGCGAGATGCGGCTGGCTTCCATGGACCGGGCCGGCATTGCGCGCGCGGTGCTGGGCCTGGCCGGCCCGGGCGTACAGGCCGAGCACGATACCGCCATTGCGATCCGCAATGCGCGTTCGGCCAACGACTTCCTCGCCAAAGAAATCCAGAAGCGGCCCGACCGCTATTCCGGTTTCGCGCATTTGCCGATGCAGGACGCCAAGGCCGCGGCGGACGAACTGGAACGCTGCGTCAAGGAGCTCAAGTTCTGCGGCGCCATGATCAACGGCCATACCAACGGACAATATCTCGATCATCCCTCACGGGCACCGTTCTGGGAACGCGCGGAGGCACTGGACACCCTGATCTATCTGCATCCGACCGACCCGGTTTCAATCGCGCCGGTGCTTGAAGGTCACAAGGGGCTGCGCCGCGCCACCTGGGAATGGACCTTCGAGACCGGCTCGCACGCGCTTCGCCTGATCTTCGGCGGCGTGTTTGACCGTTTCCCGCGCGCCAAGCTCGGCCTGGGCCACCTCGGCGAAACGCTGCCGTTCCTGCTGTGGCGCTTCGACAGCCGCGCCGGCCCCGACTTCTACAATGTCCCGCTAAAGAAGCCGCCGTCGCACTACATCAAGGAGAACATCGTGGTGGCAACGTCGGGAATGTGCTCGGCCGAGCCGCTCAACTGCACGATCGCGGCGCTCGGCCACGAGCGAATCATGTTCGCCGCCGACTATCCGTTCGAGAAGGCCGAGGAGGCCGGGCATTGGCTCGACAACGAAAAGCTCAACGAGAAGGTGCGCGACGACATCGCCTTCAACAACGCCGTTGGATTCCTGCGACTGCCAAAATAACAACAGCATGTCGCCGTAATCCTAACGGCACGTGATCAAGGGAATAATATCATCTAGCGTGAGGATGCACGTCATTATCTTGGCCAATGGCTGCTTGTTTCATCTATTTCGAACGCTTTAGTTTTTTTTCGATCGCTTTATGTACGGCTGCAAGCTGCCCGAGCATGGATTTGTTCGGCTTGCTCGTTAAGCGCCATCATTGCTTGCGTCAGTTCGTCATACTCATCATCGTTTATCGTTACGGTGCCGAAGTTTGAATTCTCGCCATCAAAGCGACCTTCGGGCGGCTGATCGGCGTGTTCGAACCAGTGGTAACCGACCAGTTGCGGTTGCATCAGGCCGACTGAGACGTAATGCTCGAAGCCACGCGCACGATCGGCTTGGGTCGGCACTCGCGGGCCCGCGCCATTGGTATTCGGCAAGCCGGAATCATCTCCGCGGAAGGAAAATTCCCCAATCAACAGGGGTTTTCCGGTTGACGTATAGGCGTCCAATGCGCGCGCCGGGTCCTGATCGTAGCAATTGAACGTAATCACATCGAGATGACGACTTGCGGCTTCGATGACGGCGCGCCGCGGGGCGATGGCAAATCGGCATCCAAGGACAAGGTGATTTGGATCGGCGGCTTTCACCGCCGCCACGGTCGCTTCGAAATAGCGGTCTGCCACTGCTGCGGCGAAAGCCTCGCAGTCGGCCTCGAATGCAAGTCGTTTAACGTCATCGAGGTTGCATTTCGTTCCGATATCTTGCGGTTGCCCGAACGGCTGCTGGTGATACGCAAGTGTCAAGAAATGGTCCCAGGACTTTGCAGGACTGTTCCAGACTGCCTTGAAGGACTCGAAGTCGCGATAGCGCTGGCGAAGCATCGTCGCCGCCATGCGCCGGCCCGAACTTGCAAGGGGACAATTGAGGAACATCGTCAGCAACTCGTCGCGACCACGCCAATCCGGACCCCAACGCAGCTCGTTGTCGGTAAACCATCCGATGATATTCGGGTCATTTCGCTGGGCCGAAATGTGCTCGTCGGCCTGGCGTCGTACGAATGCGTCGAAATTCGGATCGAATACGTCGGGGAGCGCATCATATGGGAGCGACTGAAATTTCTCGCTCTGTTCTGAAATGAACATGGCGCCCAAGTCGACGATCGGCGCTGTTGCGAGCGGCGACGGCGCGGCATTCGCCACGTCATCGTCTGACCAGGAACCGAGCGAATTGAAGCCCCAGGAAAGAAGGCGCCGCGCCGCGGCAGCGCGCCAAGCCTTTTGCCCGCCGTATTTGCGTTGGCACGCTTCGGCGTACGGGATGCGATCGGTATGCTGGACGCAATCCTGATCGAAACGAACCGTGTTCACGCCCTTGGACAGGAAACGGCCGCCATCCGGATCGATTAACCACCAAATCCCATCAACTTGCTCTGCGCGAAAAAAGCCGGTAGCGCGAATGGCGTTATCGGTGATGCCGCCCCAACGTGTTCTAGATGTCCTGATCATGACGCGGCGCATATGGCAAGAGCGTTGGGAGTATGTTCTCTTCGTCGTCCACTGTTCAACTTACGCTACGCATTTGCGGATATAGGGGCGGTTCAACTCCCACAATTCGTCGAGTAGCTTGACCGCCGCGTCAGTGGAATTGACCACAGGGTCGATCAGCAGAGCTTGCAGGGCCGTCTCTTTCGACGCATGCACAGCCGCCTCGACTGC
>JBGPOB010000338.1:0-4069 GCA_041487815.1 Xanthobacteraceae bacterium
CCGTTCTTCAACGGCGTCGGCCTGAACTTTGTCGCCTGCAACCGCAACAAGCGCTCGGCCGCAGTCGATCTCAAGGACGAGAGCCAGCGCGCGGGGCTCAGGCGCTTCATTGTGGAGCACGCCGACATCGTCGTGCAGAATTTGCGCGCCGGCGTGGTGGAGAAGTTCGGCCTCGACGGCGCGACGTTGAGCGCGGTCAAACCGTCGCTGATCTACTGCAATCTTGCCGCCTTCGGCAGCAAAGGGCCGCGCGCCGACAAGCCCGGATACGACCCGCTGATGCAGGCCTTCGGCGGGATCATGAGCATTACCGGCCACGAAGGCCAGGAGCCGGTGCGGGTCGCGCCCGCAATGATCGATCAAGGCGCGGCGATGTGGATCGCCATCGGCGCGCTGGCCGCGCTGCACCATCGCAACGCGACCGGACGCGGTTCCATTGTCGACGGCTCGCTTTACGAGACGGCGCTGGCGTGGGTCAGCGTGCCAGTTGCGCAGCATCTTGCCTCGGGGCGCGTGCCGCGCCGGATGGGGAGCGAAAACATCGCGCTCGCGCCGTACAAGGCGTTCAAGGCTTCCGACGGCTGGATTGTGATCGCTGCGGGAAACGACGGCCAGTTCGCGCGGCTTGCGACGGCGCTGGCGCATCCGGAATGGGCAGCGGACGCTCGCTTCAAGACCAATGCGGATCGCGTGAGGAATCGCGAGGCGATCAATGCGCTGGTGGGAACGCCGATTGCCGCGATGCCGCGCGAGCATTGGCAGCTTGTGCTCGACGCCGCAGGGGTGCCATGCGCGCCGGTGCTCACGCTCGATCAGGTGGTGGCGCATCCGCAAAGCCGCGCGCTCGGCATGTTGCAGGACGCTCCCGATGGCGGCCTGCCGCTGATGGGCCTGCCGCTTTCGTTCAATGGTGAGCGGCCGCCGTTCCGCAACAGCGCGCCCGCGCTTGGCAACGCAACAGATACGGTGCTTTCCAAGGTATAATCTGCCGAACCGCGCCGCGGCTGACGAACTCGTGATTTTGCGTCAAGTGTGCCGCACTTCCACGGCGCGGTTTCTGAACTAGATTGCGGCGGATGGAAAATCGCGTCGCCGCAGAGGGAGAATGACGATGGGCTATCTGCGCAACGGACAATGGATCGAAGGCAATCCCCCCGCGGAGACCGGCAAGGCCGGCGCGTTCACCCGCATCGACAGCGTTTTCCGCGACCGCATCACCGCCGACGGGTCGTCCGGATACAAGGCGGAAGCCGGGCGCTATCATCTCTATGTCGCGCACAGTTGTCCGTGGGCGCATCGCACCATGATCTATCGTTCGCTCAAGAAGCTGGAAGGCGCGATTACGATTTCGCACGCCATTCCCGGTTTGCGCCAACAGGGCTGGACCTACGAGGCCGATCCAAAATTCCCCGACTGCCTTCCCGACACCGTCAACCACTTCCGCTATCTGCACCAAGCCTACAGCGCGAGCGTGCCAGACTACACCGGCAAGGTCACGGTGCCGACGTTGTGGGACAAGAAGACCAAGCGCATCGTCAACAACGAGTCGTCCGAAATCATCCGCATGCTCAACGGCGAATTCCGCGGCATCGCCGGCGACGACACCGACTACTATCCGGAGGCCTTGCGTCCCGAAATTGATCGCGTCAACGAATTCGTTTACACCAACGTCAACAATGGCGTGTATCGCTGCGGCTTCGCCAAATCGCAGGCCGCCTACGACGAAGGCTTCGACAGGCTGTTCGCGGCGCTCGACGAACTCGAAGCCCGGCTGTCGCGCCAGCGCGTCCTGGTCGGCGACCGCATCACCGAAGCCGACTTGCGACTGCTGCCGACACTGTTGCGGTTCGACGCCGTGTATTTCTCGCTGTTCAAGTGCAACCGGCAGCGCATCGCGGACTACCCGGCGCTGTCGCGCTTTCTGCATATGCTCCTGGGCGTGCCGGCGATCGCATCCACGGTCAACGCCCGCTACTATGTGCTCGGTTATTACTCCAACCTCAACGTCAACCCGACCGGCATCATTCCGCGCGGCACCCCGGTCGATTTTGCGCCTGCGGCAAGCCGATCGGCGGCATGAGAAGAGGCTTTGGCGTGGTATGCCAGCGTAGCCGGCAAGGCCGCCTGTCAATCCGTTCATCCGAGAATTTCGTCGCGCCTGAAGCCTGTTGGCCGACGGCAAAAGTTGCTATGAGCCGGGGCGCGGCAGGCTGGTGGCGATTCCAAACTCATAGCGATTTCACAAATGACCGACATTGCGATTGCGCGCGGAGGGGCTGCGCGTTGGGACATTGCCAAGCTCGTCCGTGGCCGTTCGCTCTACTGGATGATCGTGCTTTTGATCGTCGAAGCCGGGCTGACCGCCGCCACGACATACCTGATCATCAAGGCTGGCCGCGACGTTGCCAATGACGACTTCCTGACCGGCGACTTGATCTGGATTTTCGCGGTCCAGTCGAGCGCCTATGTCATCGGCACCGTGAGCTGGATTTTTGCCGAGCGGGCGGGGTTCGGCGCGTTCGGCAAATACATGCAGCGCTTTTCGCGCGACAACCGCCACACGACGAAGCTGATGCACGAAAAAGCCACCCGCGAGGTGGTCGAGCCGTTCCTTACCGGCGAGACCTTTCACATCTTCTTCCAGGTGGTCTACGAACTCGAGGCCGATCTCAAGTTGGCGTTTCATCTGCTGTTCAATACGATTGTGCTCGGCGCCGAGATCGACACCAGCCTGCCGTTCGCCTACGGCATCGCGTTCGTGACATTGATCTTGTTGCAGGTTTCCACGCGCAAGCCGCTGGCGCGCGCATTCCTCGAAAATCAGCGCATGACCAATCGGATGACCGCGCAGGGCTATACGGCCTGGGATAACGTATTTGCCGGCAACCGCTACAATCTGCGGCTCTGGCTAGCCGGCTTCAAGGAACGACTGCGCTCTGCCCTGCGCGCACAGGTTCTCGCGATCATGTGGCGCGAGGGCCTGAGTTCGATAAGCGGCATGGTATCGCTTGGAATCATTTTCGTGGCGATCCTCTACGTCGCGGTGCACAATCCCGGCGATACCGAAATGCTCGTGGTGCTGGCGACGACGCTGCCGCGGCAGATCGAAATGTCCAAGGACATGTATCTGTTGGCCGGCGGCTGGAACGATATGGTCGCGATCTGGGCGCGCCTCGGCGGCGTCGTCGATAATATGCACCCGGCGCCCGATCCGGCTTACGACGCGCGCATCAAATACGATCGCATCATGCTCAAGGAAGGCGACCACGCGGCGACGGTGGCCACGCTCGAAGAGGCGCTCAAGCTGATCTACGCGAAGCCGACCGGCCGCATCAACGTGCGCGGCGGCAATGGATCCGGCAAGTCGACGATGCTGGCGTCGCTCAAGGCCTCGATCAAGAATCGCGCCTACTATTGGCCCACGACCGATCGCCTGGCTTTCCAGTTTGCCGAGGGCATTGATCCCGAAGGGATCGAGGAAGAGGCGCTCGACCCGGAATTGCTCGAGGAAGCGGGCGAGCCGGCGCCGCCGCCACCAAAGAAGATCGGATTTTCGTCCGGCGAGCGGCAACTCAAGTCGCTGCAGGAAATCGTGCATTTCACCGAGGCCGCCGTTTACCTGTTTGACGAATGGGACGCCAATCTCGACGTCCAGAACCGCGCCGCGGCCGATGCCCTGGTCGAGCGGCTGGCGCAACGCGCGCGCGTCATCGAAATTTCGCACCGCGACCGCTGATCGGGCGCCAGGCAACACGTCACTTGTGATGGCGCACATCTGCTAAGCGCGTGGATCAATCGTCCTGCATTGTCGTTGCTGCATTGATGCCATCCGCTCAAGGTCAACTTGTCGTGCTGGCCTTGCGTGCACGACGGTCGCTGTCTAGGCTCCAAACCCCACCGAATTTTTCCCCGAAGGCATATCCATGATCGATCTTTACGCGCTGACGAGCCCGAACGTGCAGAAAGTCTTCCTCATGCTGGAAGAGTGCGCGCTGCCTTACAACCAGATCAAGGTCGACGTCTGGGCCGGCGACCAGTTCAAGCCCGAATTCCTCAAGGTCAATCCGAA
>JBGPOB010000339.1:0-4059 GCA_041487815.1 Xanthobacteraceae bacterium
GCAACCGGCGGAACGGCGTCGCCGCCGACGGGTCAAACGCGAAGCGCTTCGCGGACGTCACCCCGCCGCCCCGCCGGCAAGGGGCAGGGAAGCCTGTTCTAGATTTCGATGGGTCCGCGTTGCCTCGGATTCAGCGGCCAACGGGTCGTTACCGCTCCAGCCATCGTGGCACGCGCTTGAATGCATCGGCGCGTGCGGCGGGATTGATGCCGGTATGGACACGTCCGGAGCCGTCGACGGAGAAAGCATATCCCGTGTGCGTCTGGACGGAGCGGTTGGGCTGGTCGAAATCGTGGTGCGCGCCCGGATAGATGACGATGGTGGCGCGCGCGCTGCGCCCGCGCGCCCCGGCAATCATTTTTTCGCAAACGCGCGCGGATACCACATCGTCGGCATTGCCGATCAGGATCATGGTGGGAATGCGCGCGCTCCAGGCGGTTCGATCGAGCCGGTTGCACCCGGGATAGAACGCGACGGCCGACCGGAAATCCGGCTCGGTGTCGCGCGCCTTGGAATTCGGACGCACCGCCCACAGCACGCTGACTCCGCCGTTGGCCCAGCCGATCAGCGATATGTTCTGGCGCTTCACGAACGGCTGCGTCAGGAGCCACTTGCGCGCGGCGTAGGCGTCGGCCATGTGCGCCTGGGCGGTGCGGGCGGAGGTCGGCGAGCGGCACTGGTTGCCGATGCCGCGCGAACCAAAGCTGTCGGGATACAGCATCGCGAATCCGGCGTGGCTGAGCCGTTCGGCCCACTCGCGATAGCGCGCGAATGGATTGCCTGCGGCATTGATCAGGCCGTCGCAGCCGTGCATGCCGATAACCACCGGAAACGGCCCCGGGCCGTCGGGCTTGTACAGGGTCGCTTTGAGGGTGATGCCTTCACCGCCGAATTCGACCTTGTCCGCGATAACCGCGGCGTGTGCGGTCGCGATGATGCCGCCCCATGGCGCCATGAGGCCGATTGCCGTCAGGATGGCAATTCGCATTTCGGGCTCCTGCGTCCGCTATTGCCTCGGCCATTTTCGCGCGCCGCCGCCAGCCTGAGGGCGGTATGCATAGGGCTCGTCATTCACGGTAACCAGCCCTGAACGGCGCGGTTTTATAGTGATCCGCCTGTGAGGTATACTACTGTGGCCGCAAAATCATTCCGCGGGGTCCCTCACGATGGCGTGTGGATGTTCAGCGGTCGCTGCGGCAACGGGGTTTCGCAGGGGCTTGCGATTGCCTATCTTGTGGTGGCGCCCGCGGAATTGCCGGGCAAGGAGACTTGGACGTGCTTGAACGGTTCGACCATCGCTCGCATGGACAGGCTGAAATCAAATACCTCGACGGCGATTTCCGTGTGATGCGGCCCGGCGCGTTCGTGCGATGCGCGGTGACCGGCGTGCCAATCCCGCTCGAGGAACTCAAGTACTGGAGCGTCGAGCGTCAAGAGGCCTATGCCACGCCGCAGGCGGTGCTCGAACGGCTCCATCCCGGCGACGGCAAGTAGTCACGCGCGCGGCAACAGCCTGCGCAAGGCGTCCCAATCGTCAAACGTCATCGTCACCGGCAATGCGATCGACGCGCGCGCCAGCGCGGCTGCGGTTGCATCGCCCTGCATGCGCGCAAGATCCTTTTCGGTCGTGACCAGCGTCAGCCCGCCGCGCGCGGCATCGGCGAGCAACTGGGAGGCATCGCCGGCGTCGTAGCGATGGTGGTCGGGATAGGCCCGCGTGACTGTGGCCGAAATTCGCGCGGCCGCCAGCGTCGCAAAGAATTTTTCGGGATTTCCGATGCCGGCAAACGCCAGCACCGGCTTGTGAACCAGCGCGGCGACTACGGCGGCATCGGGTGCAAGACGCGCCATCATCACCGGGAGACTTTGTGCCCGCGCGCGCGCAACGACGACGTTGGCCGAAGCGGCCGCGTCGCCGATGATCAGGACCGCGTGCGCACGTGCAAGCTGCGCGGCGAGCGGCGCGCGCAGCGGGCCGGCCGGCATGACGAAACCGTTGCCGATCCCCTGCGCACCGTCGACGACGAGAAGAGTGCAGTCCTTGACCAGCGCCGGATTCTGAAATCCGTCGTCCATCACGATGACGGAGGCGCCGGCGGCAATGGCGGCGGCCGCGCCCGCAACCCGGTCGCGCGCGACAACGGTTGGTGCGGCGCGCGCCAGCAACAGGGCTTCGTCGCCGACGTCGGCCGCCGTATGCGATGCGGCGACCTGCACCGGGCCGGCCAGCCTGCCGCGGTAGCCGCGTGTCAGCAACACCGGCCTTGCGCCCTCGGCCTGCAACAGCCGCGCGATCGCGATGGCGGTAGGAGTTTTGCCGGCGCCGCCCGAAGTCAGATTCCCGACGCAGATGACGGGGACGCCGGCGCGCGCGCCGCGCCCGGCCATGCGCCATTTCGCGACCGCGCCATAGACCATCGCCGCCGGCGCCAGCGCGCGCGCCAGCGCGCAGTCACGGCGCCAGAAGCCGGGTTCACGCATTGCCCCGGTTCTCGAGACGAAGCTGGATCAGGTAGGGATCGAGCGCTGAAAGCGTTCGTTCGAGCGCGCCACCAAGGGCTGTAACCGCCTTTTGGCCGGCGGCGACGACCCGCGCGCGCGCCTCCGCGTCGCTCAGCCATGCGCCGGCGCATTGCGCGAGCAACTCGGAATCGGCGACCAGGTAGGCGCCGCGCGCGCCATCGAGCGCCGCATAGATTTCCGCGAAGTTCGAAACCGACGGTCCGTGCAGGATCGCGGCGCCAAGCTTGATCGCCTCGATCGGATTTTGGCCACCATGGGCGATCAGCGAGCCGCCCATGAACACCACCGGCGCGACGCGAAAAACGATGCCCAGTTCGCCCACGGTGTCGCAAACATAGATCTCGGTCGCGCGTTCGGGATTCCTTCCGGCCGAACGCAATGCTGTCTTCAATCCAAATGAATCGGCGATCGCGGCGATTTCCGGTCCACGTTCGGGATGGCGTGGCGCGATCAACGTGATCAGTGCGGGAAAATTCGCCTTGAGGCGGCAATGCGCCTTGATGACGATTTCCTCCTCGCTCGGGTGGGTCGATGCCGCGGCCAACACCGGGCGTCCGTAGAGCGTCGCCGATAGTTCCGTCAGCTTGCCTTCGTCGACCGGCAATTGCGGCACATCGAGCTTGAGATTACCGACGACCGACAGCCGCGGCGCTCCAAGGTCACTAAATCGCTTGGCGTCCGAGGTCGAGCGGACGAGGCACAGATCGAAGCGCTGCAACAAAGCCTCAATCGCATGCGGCAACCGCTTCCAGCGATTGTAGGATCGCTCCGACAGGCGGCCGTTGAGCAGGATCAGCGGGATGTTGCGCCGTGCCGTTGAGACGATCAGGTTCGGCCACAGATCGGATTCGACAAACAGCGCCAGCGATGGCTGCCAGTGATCGAGAAATCGCGTGACAAAGCCGGGGGCATCGAGCGGCAGGAACTGGTGAATGGCGCCGTGTGGCAGACGCTGTCGGGCCAAGCCGGCCGAGGTCACGGTGCCCGATGTCACGAGCACCGGAAATCCTCGCGCCTTGATGCGTTCGATCAGCGGCAGCACGGCGATCAATTCGCCAACGCTCGCGCCGTGCGCCCAAACCAGTGGCCCGGCCGGGCGCGCGATCTGGGTTTCCCCGCGCCGCTCCGCAATCCGCGCCGGGTGCTCCTTGCCGTGGCTGAGCCGGTAGTTGAGCAGGTGCCCGGCCAGCGGCGTCGCCACGCGCGTCAATAACCGATAGGTTGCGAGGCTTACGGGCAGACGCGCCGTCATCGTCGCGTCTCCGCCGGCACCGATGCGGGAGCGGCGACGCCGTCGGCCAGCGCATAAGCGCGCGCGGTCGCTGCATTGAGGCGCGATTCAATCAACAGGCGGGCTCTTTCGGTTTCCTCGTTGTCCGCGTCGGGCGACACATAGTGCGGCCCATCCGCTACGATGACCATGCGCCCGAACGGCAAATTTACGGTGGAGCGGTCCCAGTTGTCGATTTCAAATCGCCGGCTGGTCGCAATGGCGACCGCCAAAACAGGCCGGCCGGAAAAGCTTGCCAGCTTGAC
>JBGPOB010000340.1:0-4048 GCA_041487815.1 Xanthobacteraceae bacterium
AACACGCGGCTGCCAGCGGTTAGATCGAAGCAGCAAGTAGCCCGCATGGAGCGAAGCGGAATGCGGGGCCTTGCCATCCGGCCGGCAGGTTGATCCCGGATTTCGCTTCCGCCTTCGCTCTTCGAGCTACGGCGGACAGGTCGCTTCATCCGGGATACACTTGCGCTTCATCAGCGCCCGATGGCCGCGTCCAGCACCAATCCAACAAACAAAATCAGCCCGGCGTCGCGGTCCGACTTGAACAATCGCAAACACAAGTCCGGGTCATTGATATCGAGCCGCCAGACCTGCCAGACGAGATGCGCGGCGAAGCCGGCAAGGCCGAGCGAAAACGCATATCGTCCGCCCGCCCAAAATCCGGCCACGCCGATCAGCACGACAGCGAGCGCGTAGAAAGTCGAAAGCATCGGCTTGGTGCGCTCGCCGAACAGGAGCGCGGTCGATTTGACGCCGATCAGCGCGTCGTCGTCGCGATCCTGATGCGCATAGATCGTGTCATAGCCGATCACCCAGGCGATCGAGCCGGCATAGAGAATGAGCGCGGGCCAATCGAGCCGTCCGAAGGCCGCCGTCCATCCCATCAGCGCGCCCCACGAGAACGCCAGGCCGAGCACGATCTGCGGCCAATAGGTGATGCGCTTCATGAACGGATAGATCGCGACAATCGCAAGCGACGCGATGCCGGTCACGATCGCGACGCGGTTGAACTGCACGAGGACCAGGAGCCCGACCAGTGCCTGCGCGGCGAGGAAGATCGCCGCCTGCGTGACGCTGACCTGGCCCGAAGGAATCGGGCGCGATCGCGTGCGCTCGACCTTGGCGTCGATGTCGCGGTCGACGATGTCGTTCCAGGTGCAGCCGGCGCCGCGCATCGCGAAGGCGCCGATGAAGAACAGCGCGAGATGCCAGAAATTTGGCATCGGTTCGCGCGCCGCAACCTGCGCCAGCGCCACCGACCACCAGCACGGAATGAGCAGCAGCCACGATCCGATCGGCCGGTCGAGACGCGCAAGCCGCAAGTAGGGCCGCGACCACGCCGGCGCCCACGTGTCGACGAAATTTCCGGTGGCGTCCGCGACCGGCGTAGCGCCTGAGCCGTCGGGCGTCGGCGGGGTTGCGTCGGCGGGGTGGGCGCGCGGTGGCATTTAGCGCAGAACCCCGAAAGAGCCCGTCCCGGAGTTGATCCGGGGTGGGAACCGGTTGTCGGAAAAAATCATGCGCGCGTGACCAGGTGAGGCGAGCGATCCCGAATTCAAAAGTGCGGATCAGACACTAAAGCGGGATGTGTTGAGGTTGAATCGGCGGAACGTTCCTAACACTTTGATTTGTGCGTGATCTTATCCGACCTAGCTTCGCCCGCCGAAGCGGGCTTCGCGAAGGCGGGAAACCGGTATCCACCCCGGATCAAGTCCGGGGCAGGCTTTTTCGGGATCACGCACTAGCGGATCGGGTTGCCGGTCAGCGTATCCATCGTCCCGCCGCGCCGGGTTGTCGTTGCCGGTAGTGGCGAGCGTTGCGCGGTGCCGAGCGCTTCGCTCAAGCTTGGCGCCGGGGGCGCGCCCGCGGTCGCGCCGGTCGCGCAAATGGTCTGGCGCGTCTTGGCAAGGTTGTTGTGGCCGGCATTAAGCTGCTTGATGAATTCCGGCGGAATGCCGCACCTTGCGGCATGGTTGCGCGAGTAATTCACCCATGTTGTCTCGGCGTGGAAAACATTGGTCACAGCCTTGCACAATTCCTCGCGCGAGCCTTTGCGTTCGCTGATCGCCTTGGCGGCCTGGCCGCGCTTCTCGACTTCGCCGCGCAGCCGGGTGAACTCGGCGGCACATTCGTTCTGGCCGCCTCCACCGGGCGGCGCCATGCCCCCCGGCGGAGCCCCGCCCATACGCGCCGGCCCACCCATTTGCGGCGGCGGTGCCATCATGGGAGCCGGCGGCGCGGCAGCGGGGACCGCAGTCGGCGTGCTGGACGCGGGTCCGCGCGAGTCCCCGGGCCAGGCCTGCTGCTGCGGCTTTTGCGGTTGCTCGTCGGGCCACGGCAGCGTTTGAGCGGCCGCTGCGCCAACGAGCGCGCCGAATAGCGCTGCGACGCCGACGCTCAGGTGCAATGCCCTGCCATTTGCAATGCGGTGCTTCATTCCAATCCCAGCGGTTCGTCGCGGGCGATCCCGCCCGCGGTGCAATTGCCCAAGAATCTCACGTTGAAAACCGCGGTTCAAGCCAAACGTCGTGCCTCAACCATCGCGTTCGATCAATTTCTGGCCGCGAATTCGGGCGGCAAGGGGGCGACCCAAGCTGCGGCACTGGGTGCAAACCGTGCCCGGATACGCAGCCGCGACTGACCGCGCATTGGCGTAGCACGTGGGGGGGCAGGTTGTCGCGATACACCGCCGCGGTTGCGTGCCGGCGCGGATGAACCAGGGACTCGCCCGAGAGCATGATGGCGGCGGGGCGCGACTTCCGCCATTCTCAACCTGCCATTCCAGGCGGCTTCGAGCTTTCCGATCTGCACGCCATGCCCCGCTATGATTTCAGCAGCCCAAGGCTTTACGTCGCGCCCGCGCTCGGCGCCGGTGCCGCCGTGCCGCTCGACGCGGCGCAGGGCCACTACCTTGTCGACGTGCTGCGGCTGAAGCCCGGCGACAGCGTGCTTGTCTTCAACGGCCGTGACGGCGAATGGCGCGCCGCGCTCGCGCGCGTCTCGAAAAAGGCGCTGTCGCTTACGGTACTGACGCCAACGCGCGCCCAGACCGAGCCGGGCGATCTGCACTATCTGTTTGCGCCACTCAAGCGTGCGCGGCTCGACTACTTGGTGCAGAAGGCGGTCGAGATGGGTGTCGCCAAGCTCATGCCGGTGTTGACGCGGCACACCCAGGCCGAACGGATCAATCTCGCGCGCATGCGCGCCAACGCGATCGAGGCGGCGGAACAATGCGGCATCCTGAGCCTGCCGGCGATCGCTGAGCCGATGCCATTGCCGCAGGCGCTGGCGGCGCTCGAACCTGGGCGATTGCTGGTGTTCTGCGATGAGAGCGCGGAGGGTGGCGATGCCGTCGCCGCGTTGACGCGGCGGCGCGAAAGCGAGCCTGCGCCGCGCTGCGGGCGCGATGGCGCGCGGGCGTCGCCGCCGGTTGCCGTTCTGATCGGCCCGGAAGGCGGTTTTACCGATGACGAGCGCGCAGCGATTGTGGCGCGGCCCAACACGCTCCGAATCGCGCTCGGTCCGCGAATTTTGCGCGCCGACACGGCGGCGGTGGCGGCGCTCACGCTGGTGCAGGCGACGCTCGGCGACTGGCGCTGAGAAAGCCGCCGCCGGGCTTCGTGGTACTTGACCGAAGCAGCGGCCCTTGGCACCGTGTGCGCAGGCATTTGGGGGTTTCGCCATGGGCGTCCGTGCGCTGACCATTGGGCTTGCAATCGCAATCGCGGCCGTATTCGCGGGTGACGGCCGCGCCGCCAACTGGCTCGAAAAGAATTTTGGCCTGTCGGGCCCGCGCTACGAGGCAGATGTGCCGCTGTGCGAGGACGGCTGGGTGACCTGGAAAATCCAGTGGCGGTTCTCGGAAAAGGAACGCAGTTTCTGGAGCTCCGGCCTGCAAATCGTCAGCTTCGACTCGATTCAGGAGCGCGCCTTCCGGCCGTGGCACTATGCTGCGATCCCGCGCCGGTTTTGCAGCGGCTATGCAACCATCAGCGATGGCAGCCGCCGGCCGATCCATTATTGGATCGGCGAAGACACCGGCATCGTCGGCAATACCTGGGGCGTGGAATGGTGCGTCGTCGGGCTCGACCGCAATTGGGCCTATAACCCGGCCTGCAAGATGGCCAGGCCCTGACGGCGCCGGCGGGTACCGCCAATCGCCTACAGATTTGTTCTTGATATGTTCTCATTTATGCGCTAGCCTCACCTGCGTTGCGTCTTGCCATAGGGGGCTGCCATGTCGGTGAGAGTCTCGCGTGCCGTCGTTGATGCCGTCGTTGCGTTGTTCCTAACGTGGATTTTGGCGCTTGCGCTGGCTTGGCCCCTCGCCACGGCGCCCGCCAGCGCCCAG
>JBGPOB010000341.1:0-4021 GCA_041487815.1 Xanthobacteraceae bacterium
AAAGCCACGAAGCAGGAAGAAGAAGTCGACGGAAGGGAAGCTACGCAAACCCGTCAAACGCGCGACACCCGTTCGATTCGCCGTACGCAAGGCGTCTGTAAAGCCGAAAGTCAGTCTAGGGAAGGCTGCGTCAGCGCACGATTCATTGCACGAGTTCATCGTTGCTGCGGCTGGCGTTCTTGAGATGGCATGCGATCCGGCATGGCTGCCGGAGATCAAGTCAAACTTGCAGGTCATCCTACGTCATGCCGCATTGGTCGATGAGTTTGCACTGCCCGATGAGGTCGAGCCTGCACCAGTTTACCGGGCTTGATGCCATGACGATCGATCCGACCTCGCCGTCGGCTCAAGTAACCGCGGAAGCGGTACGTGGCGGCACGATGAGCGCAACCGCCGTCATCGAGACGACGCTTGCAAACATTGCCCGGCGCAATCCTGAACTAAATGCCTTCACGGCCGTCACCAGGACGCGCGCGCTTGACGCGGCTCGTGCCATCGACGTTGCGCGCGAGGCTGGCCGCCCGCTAGGCCCGCTCGCCGGGGTACCATTCGCGGTCAAGAATCTTTTCGATGTCGCTGGTTTGCCGACATTGGCCGGATCGAAGATCAACCGTGATCGTCCACCCGCCGAACGCGACTCTCCGCTGATCGAACGGTTGGAGGCGGCCGGCGCGGTACTGGTCGGTACGCTCAATATGGGCGAGTACGCCTACGATTTCACTGGCGAGAATATCCACGACGGCCCCTCGCGCAATCCCCACGACACGGCGCACATGAGCGGCGGCTCGTCGGGCGGGGCGGGGAGCGCGGTGGGCGGCGGCCTGGTGCCGCTCGCGCTCGGTTCGGATACCAACGGTTCAATCCGCGTGCCGTCGTCGTTCTGCGGCATTTTTGGACTGAAGCCGACTTTTGGCCGGTTATCACGGGCGCGCAGTTTCCCGTTCGTCGCCAGCCTCGACCACCTCGGGCCGTTCGCGCGCACGGTGCGTGACCTCGTAATCGCCTACGATGCCATGCAAGGCTTTGATCCGGCGGACCCCGTTTGTGTGGACCGTTCAACCGACCCTGCGCTGCCTATGCTGGACTGGGGGCTGGAAGGCCTTCGCGTAGCGCGTGCCGGCAGCTATTTTGAGCGTTTCAATTCCCGGGAAGCGAGCGAAGCCATGCGGCGCGTATCCAAAGCGCTCGACATCTCGCGCGAAATTGAAATTCCGCAGGCCGCCCGCGCCCGCGCGGCGGCCTATGTGATCACCGCGAGCGAGGGCGCAGCCTTGCATCTCGACCGCCTGCGCAAGCGCGCGCGCGATTTCGATCCGGCGGTGCGTGACCGCCTGATCGCCGGCGCGATGGTTCCGGCCTCGCTCGTGATCAAGGCACAGAAGTTCCGGCGCTGGTATCGTGATCGTGTTTTGGCGCTATTCCAAAATATCGACGCCGTAATTGTGCCAGCGACACCTTGCACCGCGCCAATGATCGGTCAGAAGACGATGACGCTCGATGGCGTTGAAATGCCGGTCCGCGCCAATATCGGCGTCTATACGCAGCCAATTTCGTTTATTGGCCTTCCGGTCGTCGCAGCACCGCTGCCACTCTCGCCGCTGCCGATTGCGGTGCAGATTATCGCTGCGCCGTGGCGGGAGGATATTGCCCTGCGGATTGCGTATGCGCTGGAGGCCATGGGCATTGTGGCCGCGTCACCGCCGCTGCGGTAGGTGCAATTATGGAAATCGATTTGCCGGATGTGGTCGCCGAGGTACGCGCGGCACTCGCCCGATACGAGCAGGCGCTGGTCTCGAACGACGTGGTTGCTCTCAACGCCATGTTCCATCAAGACCCACGGACGATCCGCTATGGCGGCACCGAGAATCTTTACGGCTTTGATGCGATCGAGGCTTTTCGGGCGGCACGTTCGGCTGCCGGTCTGGCTCGGTCGCTGCTGCGGACGGTTATCACGACCTATGGCCGTGACACCGCGGTGACCTCTACGTTGTTTGTGCGCGATGCGATGCCGCGCAAGATCGGTCGGCAGATGCAGACGTGGATACGGTTTGACCACGGTTGGCGTGTCGTCGCCGCACATATAAGCGTGATTGATCAACCTGCTGGCAGTTGATGGATGGCAGATGCATCGCCGCTCCATCATCTTGTTTCAGAACAGCGGAGACGCAAAGCCACGCGTGACTCTGACGATAATGCTGCCGCGCCGAAAGTGACCCGTGCCGAAGACTTTCGTCTGCGGCTTGCCGACAATATTGTGCGCGGCGTTTTGATATCCGGTACGGCGCTTGCCGACACCTGGCTTGCGAAGCGGTTGGCATGGCGCTCTATGCCGGTGCGCACAACGCCTATCTCGCGGAATTGACGGTAGCGACGCGGGCCCGCATGCAGCCGTTCCGACGTGCGCAATTCCGCAACCCGGGCCGCCTTGCGAAGTCGCATGCGGAGCGCGATCATATTTTATGGCGAAGCTGCGCGACGAACAAGCGTATGCGGTGTAAGCCATACGCGATTACATTGAATTGGCGCGCGATGAAGATGTCGCAAGAACCGAGCCGCGATAAGTATCATCACCGTATTGGCTACGCGACAAGGGTGGATTGTGCCGCCACGTAGCTCCGCCATCCTCCAAATCTGGAAATATCCTCGGTGCCTGTAATAGCTTCTGGTTCGACCAGGAAGCCCTTGACGCAACGACCGTCTGCAAGTTTCACCGTTCCGATCGTCAACGGCGCGGGAACCGCGGCAACAAAACGCCCGAATGCCTCCGCGGGCAGGGACCAGATTTCAAGGGTGATCGCGGCCCCTGTTCCTGCGGCAACGCGCAGAAGGCCAGGCTTGGCGGGGCGGGCGCCGGTAAGGCCAAAGAGCCGGTAGTCCGGTGCGGTCTGGGTTTCCTCTACGAGCGTTGCGTGCAACGCTTTCAGCTCGTCGTTCAACGGCATGCCGGAGAGATGCGCGCCGAATACGGCAAGCGCAATGTGATCATCGCAATGGGGCATCGTCGGTGCGAGGTCGGGCTGCGAAATCCTCAATGCGCCGAGGGGCAGTGCCGCGCCGGCATGCAACACGCGACCGATGGAGGCCAGCATCGCGTCCCGGCCGGCCGGCCCCAGCAGCGTGATACCGAACGGAATATCGCCGTGCGTGATCGCCGCCGGGATCGCGAGGCCGCAAAGATCCAGCAAATTGACGAAGTTGGTATAAAGGCCCAGGCGGCTATTCAGTTCGATCGGATTGGCGAGTACCTGATCGACGGTATAAGCCGTCGGGATGGTTGGCAGCATAATGGCATCGACGGTATGGAAAAGTTGCTCGCACGTGCGGCGCATTTCTGCAAGCCGGTAGAAGGCCGCAAAGGCGTCGGCCGCGCTCGGCCGCGCTCCTTGCAAAATAATTTCACGCGTGACCGGGTGAAGGGAGTCTGGAGCCGATGCGATCAAATCGCGTATCGTAAGGAAGCGCTCCGCGACCCAGGGGCCGTCGTAAAGAAGGCGCCCGGTCTCAAAGAGCGCTTCAATGTCTATCTCGACAAGGCTGGCGCCAAGCGCGGCAATTCGTTCCAGCGAAGCGTCATAGGCGGTTGCATAGGCCTGATTGCCAAAAAAAATCCGTTGTCCAAAATTCGGAATGCCAACCCTGACGCCTTGTGGGAAAGACGTGACCGGGCCGAACGTCCGTAGACGGGAGAACGGATCGGCGGCATCTTCGCCTGCAATTTCGGCCAGTGTCGCGACGGCGTCATCAACAGTCAGAGCGAAGATCGAAACGCAGTCGAGCGTGCGGCAAGCCGGCACGACGCCGGTTGTCGGGACAAGACCCAGACTGGGCTTCAGTCCGACAATGTTGTTGAGTGCTGCAGGAACGCGTCCGGAACCCGCCGTGTCGGTGCCGAGGGCGATCGGCACAAAGCCGGCCGCGACCGCGACGGCGGAACCGCAGCTCGAACCGCCGGGAATGAGCTTGGCATTAATGGCATTGCGGGGAATGCCGTAGGGCGTGCGAACGCCAACGAGACCGGTCG
>JBGPOB010000342.1:0-4020 GCA_041487815.1 Xanthobacteraceae bacterium
GGCGATCGTGATCTTGGTAAGGCCGAGCACGCGGTAATTGTCGGGAAGCTTGATGGTGGCGTCCTGGCCTTCGCGCGTCTTCACCATCAAGGTATTGCCGTCGAGTTTTTCAACGGTTCCCCGCACCCGCACCGGCGGATTGGCCGGCGGGCTCTGCGCCGCTGCGGTCACAATCCCGGCCAACAACGCCAGCGCCGCAAATCCGACAATCTGCTGTTTCACGTTACGCATGAAATCCTCCCCGTACGTCGCCGGCCATAAGCGCCGGTCGAACCAACCTAAGAACCCTCACACTCAACGAATTATTCCCGCCGAACAAGCCTGCACTCACCCGGCCCAGTCGCGCCAGCGTCCTCGACTTCACACCAAAGGGGAAATCACGACTTGGCGAGGTCGGCTTCGATCAGTTCGCGCAACTCGGGCGTCACCTTGGGCTGCACCCCGAACCACAGCGAGAAACCCCGCACCGCCTGGTACAACAGCATCCCAAGGCCGTCGGCAACGCGCAGGCCGCGAGCCTTCGCCGCGGCCAGGAGTGGCGTCTCCAGCGGAACGTAGACCAGGTCGGCAACCACCGCATTCCGGGGCATTGGCCGAAGGTCGATCTCAAGCTGCGGCTGGCCGCGCATCCCGAGCGAGGTGGTGTTGACCAAGAGCCCGGCGCCCGTGAGCAGCCGCGGGATTTCCTCCCATCGCGCAGGCACTACTTTCTCGCCGAATCGCTCGCGCAACGCCTGTGCGCGTTCAAACGTCCGGTTGGCGATATCGACACGCTTCAGACCGCGTTCGAGCAAACCGAACGCCACGGCGCGCGCTGCTCCTCCAGCGCCCAACACCAGGGCGTTCTCAATTTCGTCCCATCCCGGTGCCGCGGCGTCCAGGTTGGCCAGAAATCCTTCGACGTCGGTGTTGGTCGATCGCAGCTTGCCGCGATCGAGCCACAACGTATTGGCCGCGCCGACCGCGGTGGCGCGCTCGTCCGGTTCCGATACCGCGAGTGCCGCTTCCTTATGCGGAATGGTAACGTTGGCACCTTTATAGCCGTGCGCACCCAGCGTGCAGGCAAAATCGGCAAAATCGTGGGGCGGCACCACTTCGCGCCGGTACTCGGCGGCAATACGAAGTTTTTTGATCCAGTAATTGTGGATCAGCGGCGAGCGAGAGTGTCCCGCCGGCCAGCCGATTACGCAAGCATCGCGTGGCGTGCTCATTGCGCCATCACTTTTCAGCCACGACGTCGTTGCGCAGCACGCCGATTTCCGGAACTTCGATTTCGACAATGTCGCCGGCCTTGAGCCATTTGGGCGGATCGAACCCCATTCCCGTGCCGACCGGCGTTCCGGTCGAGATGACGTCGCCGGGCTTGAGCGTTGTGAAACGCGTGATGTAGGCGATCAGGTCGGCGAAAGAGAGGATCATCAACGATGTCATCGTGTCCTGGCGCAACTCGCCGTTGACCTTGGTCGTGAGATGCAGATTCTTGGCCGGATCGAGCTCGTCGGTCGTCACCATCCAAGGACCTAGACTGCCGGAGGCGTCGAAGTTCTTGCCCTGGGTGACGTTAAACTTGCCGTGGCGCATCCAGTCGCGCAGGCAGCCTTCATTACACAGCGTCAAACCCGCGATGTAGCCGAGCGCCTTGTCTTTCGGAATGCGCCGGCCTTCCCGCCCGATGATGAGCGCGATCTCGCCTTCGTAGTCGAGTTGCGTGGATTCAGGCGGCAGCAGAATGGGTTGATGGTGCCCGACCAGTGAACCCGGTGTCCGAAAGAACATGCTGCAGTAGCCGGTCTCGTTCAGATTTTGGCCCTTGTATTCGGACTCCCGATTGTAGTTGATGCCGATGCACAGGATTTTCTCCGGCGCCAATATCGGCGGCAAGAGTTCGACTTCCGCAAGCGGAAAATCCGGCCGCACGCCCTCGATCATCGGCTTGACCTCGGCCAGAGCACCGGCGCGAATGAGATCGAGCAGCGTCGCGTAACGCGCGCCGAACCGAAGCCGCAGATCGACGACGCCATCACCCTCGACCGCGCCAAAGCTCGTTCGTCCGTGCGTCGTGTAACTCGCAAGCCGCATTGGATACCTCTTTTCTGATGGCGCAGGGAAACACCGTCGATCGAGCTATTTCAAGCAGGATATTTCGCTTTCGCGGCCGACCGATGGCACATCTCCCATACGAATGCTATGAACGGATATACCCGGCAAAGTCCGGGAAGGCACGGAGGCGACGCGTGAAACCGGCCCCATTCGCCTATGCCAAGGCCCGTTCGCTCGACCACGCGCTCGCGCTGGTCGGTGCCGAGCCCGATGCAAAAATTCTCGCCGGCGGGCAAAGCCTGGTCGCCACGCTGAATATGCGGCTGTCGGCGCCGCCGCTGCTGGTTGACATCAACGGTCTTGGCGAGCTCGGAAAAGTCGCACGCCGGGGCGATTGGCTCGAAATCGGAGCGCTGGTGCGCCAGCGCGACGCCGAGCGCGACGCCGAAATTGCGCGCAGCGCGCCCTTGATTGCGCGCGCGCTGCCGCACATTGCCCATCCCGCCATCCGCAACCGCGGCACGATTGGCGGTTCGGTGGCGTTCGCCGACCCGGCGGCCGAACTGCCTGCCTGCGTGGTCGCTCTCGGTGGCGAGCTTGACATTCGCGGGCCCAATGGCCGGCGCGCCGTCAAAGCCGCGGAGTTCTTCAAGGGTCTGTTCGAAACCGCACTCGGGCCCGGCGAGATTCTCACCGCAATCCGCGTTCCAGCCGCCCGCGGCGATGACCGCTTCGGCTTTGCCGAGCTGGCGCGCCGCCAGGGCGACTACGCGCTGATTGGGCTTGCCGCCAAAGCCCGCGCGGCCGGCGTTTCGCTACGGGATTTCAGCCTGGTTTATTTTGGCGTCGGCGCGATGCCGGTACGCGCGCGCGGCGCCGAGAAAGCCCTGGCCGACGGCGATATCGAAGGCGCGGTTGCCGCCCTCGCCGACGATCTTCGCCCCGAAGACGATGTGCACGCTACCGCCGCGGCGAGACAACATCTCGCGGGCGTGCTGCTGCGGCGGGTCATCGGCCAAATGCGCGGAGCAAGTTCATGAGCGAGCGTTTCTGCGACATCGCCATGACCGTTAACGGGGAAGCGGTCGAGGAGCGCATCGACGCCCGCAAGACGCTCGCCGACTTCCTGCGCGAGGATCTGGCGCTGACCGGAACGCACGTCGGCTGCGAGCACGGGTTTTGCGGCGCGTGCACGGTGCGCGTCGACGGCACCATCGTGCGCGGCTGCCTGATGCTTGCCGTGCAATGCGATGGCAGCCGCGTCGAAACCATCGAGGGTGTCTCGGACACCGGCGAAATTGCCGATCTGCAGGCAGCGTTTGCGCAACGCAACGCGCTGCAGTGCGGGTTCTGCACGCCGGGAATGCTGCTGACCGCGCAGGAACTGCTGGCGAGCGACGCGGCGCCGAGCCGGGTGCGGATTCGCGAACATCTCTCCGGCAACTATTGCCGCTGCACCGGCTATCAGGCGATCGTGGACGCGGTCGAAGCGGTGGCGCTGGCGCGGAACGCGAAACGATGAAAATCTCCGAAGACGTGGTTTCCACGCTGACCGCGCTTGACCGGCCGAATTCCTACATCGGGCGTTCGGTGCCGCGGCCGAACCTGATGCGCCTGATGCAGGGCCGCGGGCAATACGTCAGCGACGTGACGCTGCCACGCATGTTGCATGTCGCCTTCGTGCGCTCGCCGCATGCCCACGCGCGCATTGTGGCGATCGACACCGCCGCGGCCATGAAATCCGCAGGCGTCGCCGCCATCGTGACCGGGCCGGAGCTGGCGAAGGTAATTACGCCGTGGGTCGGCGTGCTGACGCATCTCAAGGGCATCAAATCGGCGCCCCAATACGCCATCGCCATCGATCGCGCCTGTTGGCAGGGCGAGGCCGTCTGCGCCGTGGTCGCCAAGACGCGCGCGCAGGCTGAAGATGCGTGCGAGCGCGTCGAGGTGCGCTACGAGGCGCTTCCGCCGGTCGTCGAC
>JBGPOB010000343.1:0-3967 GCA_041487815.1 Xanthobacteraceae bacterium
AGTCGGTGATGTTCTTGACCACGCCATCGATGACCTGGCCCTCTTCGAGGTTCTGCACCAGTTCCTGACGCTGCTCGGCGCGGGTTTCCTCCAGCACGGTGCGGCGGGAGACGACGATGTTGCCGCGGCGGCGATCCATTTTCAGAATCTGGAACGGCTGATTGACGTTCATCAGCGGCGTGACGTCGCGGATCGGCCGGATATCGACCTGCGAGCGCGGCAGGAACGCTACCGCACCATCGAGATCGACAGTGAACCCGCCCTTGACTTGATTGAAGATGACGCCGGTGACCTTCTCGTTGGCTTGGAACGCCTTTTCGAGCTTGCCCCAGCTTTCCTCGCGGCGCGCCTTGTCGCGCGAGAGCACCGCTTCACCGAGCGCATTCTCGATGCGCTCCAGATAGACCTCGACTTCGTCGCCGACCTTGAGTTCGTTCTGACGGCCGGGCCCCGCAAATTCGCGCAGCGCAACGCGACCTTCCATCTTCAATCCGACGTCGATGACAGCCATGTCCTTTTCGATGCCGACGATCGTTCCCTTGACGACCGAGCCTTCATTCAAGTTGCCGCTGCTGAACGACTCATCGAGCAGCTTCGCAAAATCCTCGCGCGACGGCGCGACGCTGGTGGCGGTGGCCATGAACTCTCCCAAACGACGCCGGCGGCTGGTGTTGCGGGCGTCCCGAGCGCGCGGGTTGAAGGTCTTTCGAAGACCTGCAACATCTGCCGAATGACCGGCAGGCCGGCGTCGATACCGAACGGTCGGGACGATGATTGCGCGCCGGGCTGCACTGAACGAGAGAGCCGTGGAAGACACACCCGCGCTGGCACTTCCTCCAAAGACGGCAGCATGGTTCCACACTACCGGCCCGCGCGGGCGGCCTCACCTTGGCGAAGGCGGCCCGGAGGACGCGGATATAGCGAACGGCGGTGCGGTGGGCAAGCGGCGCGGCGGCTACGGTTGCTGGCGGCGCCAGGCGGCGCGCGGCGGCGCGAGTGGCAGCCGGGCGATCCATCCGGCCCACGGGGGCGCGCAGTGGGAATTTACGATTAAAGGAAATACACCTATCACAATTCTATAATAGGAAATAAACTTTCAATCGATTCGCAAAAGTTGCGAAAATAAGCAATAATATTCCAAATAGGCGCGGCGACTAGGCAGCGATCGCCAAAATGCGCGCCAGCGCCTGAACCAGCGCGCGCCGGGCTTCAGCGGGCATCGTTTTCGCCCGCCAGCCAACAAAGCCATCGGGCCGAACCAGCACGGCACCGTCCGGCGCCAGTCCATAGGCGTGTTCGAAACGCCGATCCGGATCACGCACGTCAACGCCGACGACAAGACATTCAATCGGTAGCCCAACGCGTGCCGACGCAGCGGCATGCGCAACGTCGCGCCATGGCGCACCTTGCGATCCGGCCAGCAGCACGAACGATCGGCCGAACAGATCGAGCGCGGAAATCTTCCGCCCCGCCCTCTCAAGCCAAATGTGCGGCGCCCGCGCGCCCGGCCGTCCCTGCGTCGCGATCGGATCGCCGTGAACGCTCGTGTTATCGTCGTCGCCCGCAGCAACCGCAGCGGAATGGTACAGATAGCCAAGCTCGACGTTGAAATCGGGCGCCAACGGCTCGAAGTCGGTGGCGCCAAGGTAGGTCGCCGTGCGCGTGACATAACGCGTATAGGCCTGCTCAACCGTGAACTTGCTGATGCTGCGGCGCTCGGCATCATAGCTGGCAAACAGTCCAGGCCCGGCAAGGCCGTTGAGGACATACGCAAGCTTCCAGGCGATGTTGTGTGCGTCGTGAATGCCGGTGTTGCCGCCAAAGCCGCCATTCGGAGGCATCAAATGCGCAGCATCGCCGGCCAGGAAGACGCGCCCGTCCTGAAATCTTCGCGCCACGTCCGATGTCGCCCGCCAGCGTGCGACGCCGTCGATCCGGACCTTAAGGTCGGGCACGCCCGCGCCGACGCGCACCCACTCGATCAATTTCTGCTCGCTCGTATCCTCGGCCGCCGCGTGCGCGGCATTCGGGTTCGTCTTCGGATCGCCGACCGTGTTCACGACCAGAAAGCCCGCCTGGCAGTCCTTGTCGAGGCGGAAGAAGCCGCCGAATTTGGGATTGTTGATGTAGATGACGCTGATCGGCTTGCCGAGCATCTGGGGGGCAAGGTCGGCCGTGAAATAGATGGTGATGCTGTTCGAAAACACGCCGCGCCCGTCAAATGGAATGCCGAGGAGTTCGCGCGCCCTGCTGTGCGCGCCGTCGGCCGCGACGAGATATTTGCCGCGCAGCACGCGCTGCTGGCCGGTATCGGCATCCTTCGCCGTGACGGCGACGCCGTCGGCGTCCTGATCGATGGCGACGATTTCCAGCCCTTCGGCAATCTGCGCGCCCACTTCCCTGGCGCGTTTCTTCAGAATCGGTTCAAGCCCCGGCTGCGTGACGAACAGCCGCTTGCACGGGCTGACCGCTTCGACGCCCGCGTTGAGGCTGCCGATGATGTCGGCGAGTTTCTTGCCGGCGAGAGCGTCCATCGCGATGATCGCGCCCTCGGGCAGGAATTCCTCGTTCGATTGCCGGATGACCTCGTCTTCTACGCCCGCCAGGCGAAACAGCTCCAGCGTCCGCAAGTGAAAATGCGCGGCGCGCGGCAGCGGCGAGCCGCCGCGCAGCCGCTCGATGACGAGCGATTTAACGCCTTGCTGCGCAAGGAACATCGCGGTCGACAGGCCGACGAGCCCGCCGCCGGCAATCAGGACGGGAAATTCGCGATTGTCGGATCCTGTTTGATCGCCCACGCTATTCATCGCGCATGTTCCTCCTCATGACGCACGCCCCTGCGAATTTTCCGCATATTTTCGAAGGCTAGCGCCAAACCGCGGCGGCCCGAATGCGCCTACGGTTATTGGCTCCATTCCGCCGGTCGATGCTCGGGCTGGAGCCGGATTTCGCTTCAGCGCCGATGCCGTTGCACGAGTTCGACCGCCGCCGCGAAGACCTTATCGATGTCCATCTGGGTGGTGTCGAGGCGATGCGCATCGGACGCCATGATCAGCGGCGCACTCGCACGCGAACTATCGCGCGCATCGCGCCGCAGAATGTCGGCGAGGATTTCGGCTTCAAGCGCCGGCCGGCCTTGCGCCTTCAATTCCAAATAGCGCCGCCGTGCCCGCGCCTGCGGGCTCGCCGTCACGAATATTTTCACATCGGCATCGGGACAGATCACGCTGCCGATGTCCCGGCCATCGAGTACGGCTCCCGGCGGGCGGGCGGCGAACTCCCGTTGCAGGGACAACAACGCCGCGCGCACCTCTGGCAGCGCCGACACGATCGACGCCGCCTCGCCATTGGAATGGCTTTTCAACATCGCCTCGTCGAAGTTCGCGGGATCGAGTGACTTCGCTACCGCCACAGCGTTCGCGCGATCGTCAAGCGCGTGACCTGCATCGACCAGTGACTTGGCCACCGCGCGGTAGAGCAGTCCGGTATCGAGATGGCGGAGCCCGTAATGCGCCGCAAGCCGCTTGCCGAGCGTGCCCTTGCCCGAAGCCGCCGGCCCATCGATGGCAATGATCATGATAGTTCCGCGCCGAGCGCGCGCATCATCGACACAAAGGTCGGGAAGCTCGTGGCGATGAAGGCCGTATCGTCGGCCTGCACCGGCTTTTCGCTCGCAAGTCCCATGACCAGCGCGGACATCGCCATGCGATGATCCATGTGGGTCGCGACCGTCCCGCCGCCGCGCGGCCGTCCGCGGCCGCGTACGATCAGATCGTCGCCGGAAATTTCCACGTCGACGCCATTGACGCGCAGCATGTCCGCGGTGGCCGCGAGCCGGTCGGATTCCTTGACCCGCAACTCCTTGAGACCGCGCATCACCGTGGTGCCCTCGGCGAACGCCGCGGCCACGGCGAGGATTGGATATTCATCGATCATGGTCGGCGCGCGCGGCGCCGGCACTTCGACG
>JBGPOB010000344.1:0-3941 GCA_041487815.1 Xanthobacteraceae bacterium
CACCGGTCAACCGCCCGGAAGACGCGCCAACTTTAAGTTTAGAGCGCATTCGGACGCAAAACCGGAGTCCACTTTTGCTGAATGCGCTCTATGCGTCCATTCCGGGCGTGCGATGTCAAGCCGCTGGCGGCCGCGTGCGCATGTACGATACGATGCGTGCGCTGCATAACAACGTCCCACCGGGAGGAGCTGCGGGTGTCAACACAGGCAATGCCTCGGCGCAGCGCAGAGGGGGCCCTGGAAGATTCGCGCTTCCGCCCCATCACCGTCGACATGCGCCGGGATGCAGGCGGCGTCATCCGGTTGCGCGCTAACGAGCCATTGCCGGCCTATCCCGACCGATTTCACGACCACCTCTTCCAATGGGCGACCGAGCGCCCGTCCGCGACGATGCTGGCCGAGCGGCGCAGCGGATACGACGGCTGGGTGATCATCAGCTATGCGGAGGCGGCCGGCACGGTGCGGGCCATTGCGGCCGCGTTGGCCGAGCGCGGGCTTGGACCCGAGCGGCCGGTGCTGATCCTCTCCGGCAATGCCATCGAGCATCAGTTGCTGGCGCTGGCGTCGCTCACCGCCGGCGTGCCGTTTGCGCCGATTTCGGTCGCCTATTCGCTGCTGAGCCAGGACCTCGGCAAGCTGCGCTATATTCTGAAATTGCTCGACCCCGGTCTCGTCTATGCGTCCAACGCGGCGATGTTCGCGCGCGCGCTGACGATGCCGGAAATGCGCGGGCGCGAAATCGTGGTGGGCGCACCCTCGCCCGAAGTCCCCGGCGCAACGCCGTTTGCAAAGTTGCTCGACGGCGGCGCCAGCACAACTCTCGCCGATGCCGGCGCGAAAATCGGCCCGGACACTATTGCGAAATTTTTGTTCACGTCCGGATCGACCGGAACTCCGAAGGGCGTCATCACCACCCACCGCATGCTGAATTCCAACCTTGCGATGGAGGACTACATCTGGCCATTCATGTCGGCGCGTCCGCCAGTCATGGTCGATTGGCTGCCTTGGAGCCACGTGTTCGGCGGTAACCACAACTTTGGCGAGGTGCTCAAGAACGGCGGCACGCTTTACATCGACGACGGCAAGCCGATTCCCGGCGAGGTTGAAAAGTCGATCCGCAACCTGCGCGAAGTCTCCGCCACGATCTATCTCAACGTGCCCAGGGGCTTCGAGCTGCTGCTGCCGCATCTCAAGAATGACGAGGCGTTGCGCGCGCGCTTCTTCGCCGACCTGGACGCGATGTTCTACGCCGCCGCGACATTACCGGAACACCTCTGGGCCGGCTTTGCGGAGGTCGCGCGCAGTGCGCGAGCGGAAAGTCCGCCGAGCATGATCAGCGGCTGGGGCCTGACTGAAACCGCCCCGGCCATTCTGATCCTCAACCGCCACGATGCAGAAATCGGCAACCTCGGCCCGCCGCTGCCGGGCCAGGACATCAAGCTCATCCCGAACGGCGACAAACTCGAAATCCGCGTGCGCGGTCCGAACGTAACGCCGGGCTACTGGCGCATGCCTGACCTCACGGCACAGGCGTTCGACGAGGAGGGGTTTTTCATCACCGGCGACGCGGTGACCTTCATCGACGAAAAGGACGCCGGGCGCGGCTTTCGCTTCAACGGCCGCATCGGCGACGATTTCAAGCTCTCATCGGGAACCCGGGTGCACGCCGCTGAAATCTGGGCGCGCGCGCGGCAGGCGCTGGGTCCGCTGGTATTCGACGTGGTGATCGCGGCACCGGACCGCGACGATATCGGCCTGCTGATATTCCCGCCGGCGGGGCGCAAGGTCGATACCGGCTATCGCGAAGTACTGCGCGCGGCCATCCGCCGGATGAACGAGGGCATCGGCGGGTCTTCGCGCGTGATTGCGCGGGCGATCGTGTTGCCGGTTCCGCCGTCGCTGGATGCCGGCGAAATCACCGACAAGGGTTCGCTCAACAGCCGCGGCATCCGCGAGCACCGCAAGGATTTTGTCGACCGCCTGTACGACGACGGCGATGCCGACGTAATCAAGCCGTAACCCTGCCTCGTCATGCGCCAGGGTGCGGCGGCGGTGACGAAATTTCAGAGCTTGCCGCGATGCCCGATCTGCTAGGATCGCGCGACTGCAAAATACCACACGAAAAGCCGGAGCTTGGAGAATCATGCTGGCGCAGCAACGGCGGGAACGCCTGCTCGGCGAAATGCGTAAGGAAGGTATCGAGGCGATTGTTGCCTTTGGCACCAACTGGCAGGAAGCCTATCTTCGCTATGTCACCGATTTCTGCATTCTCGAAGGCAGCGGCATCGCGATCCTGAGTTCGGACGGTCAATGCCGCATGTTCCTCGAAAGCCCCGCCGAGGCCGAACGCGCGGCCGGAGAGACCCAAGGGCTCGAACTCAAGCTGGTGCGCAATCTGGCGGAAGCCGTCGGCGGCGGGCTTGAACCGATCTCCAATCAACGCATCGTCGCCGCACCGCCGCAACTCATGCCGGCGTGGCTGACGGCGAAAGAACGGCCCTTCCGGCTTGACGACGGCACCGCGTTGATCGACCGCCTGATGATGGAGAAAATGCCGGCGGAGATCGACGCCATGCGCCGCGCCGCCACGCTTGCGGACGACAGCTATGCGTTCTTTCGTCAGGCCGCACGACCTGGCCGCCGGCAATACGAAGTGGTTGCGGATTGCGAAGCATTTCTGCGTCAAAAAGGCTCGCCCGACAATTTCATGATCATCGGTTCCGGCGGGGCCGACGTTCGCGGCATGGCGCCGCCGTCGGAACGCCGGCTCACGGTCGGCGATCTCGTCACCACCGAACTGACGCCCTGCGTCGAAGGCTATTTCGCGCAAATATGCCGAACACTCGTCCTTGGCAAGGCGAATGAGGTTCAGAGCAAGGCGTTCAAAGTCTATTACGACGCCATGGAAGCGGGCATTGCCGCGGTCAAACCGGGCGCTACCGCCGCCGATGTCGCGCGCGCGGAGAACGAAGTTTTCCGTCGCCATGGGCTCGGCGAATACGTTACCAACAAATATACCCGCGTGCGCGGCCACGGCCTCGGGCTGATGTGCGACCTCAAGCCCAACATTCTCGAAGACATCGACGTCGAGCTTAAGCCGGGCATGACGATCATCGTGCATCCCAACACCTATCATCCCGAGGCCGGCTACATCGTGCTCGGCGACATGGTCCTGGTTACGCAGACCGGTTGCGAACGGCTGACGCGAACGCCCGCTCAACTGTTCGAGACAGCGGTCTAGGTGATCCGATGCGTCGCGGGTTGATTTCGTGGTCGAGAGCCGAACTCCCTGCGCGCGTGCTCGATGCGCGCGTTGCGCGCACGCAGGCGGCGTTGGCGCAGGCTGGCGTTGACGCGCTCGCGATCTATTGCGATCCGGCGCGCAGCGGCGGCGCTTCGTGGCTGACGGGCTTCGTGCCATACTGGAACCGCGGCGTCGTCGTGCTTCTTCGCAGCGGGGGGCCGGCCCTGATGACCGGCATGTCGAACCGCGTGCACGGCTGGATCAAGCGCAATGCCCACTTCGATTCGGTCACCTATTCAACGAGCATCGGCATCGACGTTGCGAAGGTAATTGCGCAAAGTGTTCCCGACGCTGCTGTCGCGGTTCCCGATCTCAATTCGGTTCCGGGCGGCATTGTCGAGGGGCTAGGGAGCAGCGGAGCGAAGCTTACTGACGGCACCGCCTTGATGGCTCGCGTGCGCACGCCATCCGATCCGGCGGAGATTGCTTTCTACTTCAAGGCGGCTGCGATTGCGCGCGCCGCGCTGGCTAGTGCCTCCGGCGTGGAAACCGACGCCGCCGCGCTGAGCGCATCCATCGATGGCGAAGCGCGCCGGTTGGGCGCTGAAGAAAACTATATCGCCATCGCGCCCGATCTCGACGCCAGCTGCACGTTGCTGCGGCTCGAGGGCACCGCGACGCTCGGCCGCTGCTTCGC
>JBGPOB010000345.1:0-3939 GCA_041487815.1 Xanthobacteraceae bacterium
CAGAAGTTCATACACCGCCTTGACCGCGCCGGGGTTCGATTGCGCCAGCTTTTTGGTGACCACCACCATGTGATTGACCGGCACGCATTTATGTTTGGCGTACCATTTCATCGCCTCGTCCTGCGGGTTCTCGATCACGGTTTGAAGGCGCGGATCGTCCGGCAGGTCGGCGCCGTAGATCACGGCATCGACTTCGCCCGCGAGCAGCATTTTCAACAGGTCATGCTCCATGGAAATGCGATGAAGCTCTGGGGGGTCCTTGTATTCGGCGACATGCGCGCCTTCCTGAACGGTCCAGTTCGCCTTGTTGAGATCGATGCCATAGTCGTTTTCGACGATCCCGCGTATCCAGACGCCGGTGGTCTGGGTATAGGAGCGCACAGCGAGGCGCTTGCTCGGCAGGTCCTTGAGCGTGATCTTGCCGCGTTCCTTGCTGTAGACCATCGTGTTGTGCTGGAAGCGACCCATCATCACGCAGGGCAGGAGCACCAGCGGCTTGTCGTAAGCGCGCGCCAAGAGATACGTCACGATCGCCATTTCGCTGACGTCGAATTTTTGTTCCCGCGCCATCGGCGCGAACGCGCGGTTGATCGGTTTGATTTCCTCGAACTGGAAGGCGACGCCGGGCGCCGTCAGGTCGCCCTTCTTCAACGCAGCGGTGAAGGGATAATTGCCCAAAGCGGCTTTGAGCATCGTCATCGTTTCGGCCATTGTGCATGTCCTGGTTCGATCTGGCGCTGGCGCCAAGGGTACAAATTCCGTGTCGTCCAGATTTTTATATGCTTTATTGCAACTCGACTAGATATGCGACCTGAAGGGCTTCCATGACCGCAGTTGATACCAGGACTTTGCCGATCTGGGACTTCGTCCTTGGCTACTATCGTCAGCCCGGCATATCGGAGGCGGCGATCGGGCTGCAGGATTCCGCTGGCATCGACGTCAACATGATCCTGTTCCTGATGTGGATGGCGGCACATAAACGCAGCCTTGCGGCGGCGGACATTGGCGACATCAACAATAAGTGCCGCGACTGGCAGCACGAGGTCGTGGTTCCAATCCGCGGCGTGCGGCGGCTGTTGAAGGAGAACGCGCCGCTGGTCGACGCGGCAATTGCGCAGGACTATCGCAAGAAAATCCAGGCGCTGGAGATCGAGGGCGAACAGCTTCAGCTCAATGCGATGGCCGCGTTGTCGGCGGGACTGCAAGCGCAATCAGCGCCAACCGCTGCGAGCGCCGCACGCGCGAGCCTCGCTGCATTCGAGAGCACGCAACCGAAAAACTTTCCGCCTGCCGCGATCGAGACTTTTGTTCGAGCGCTCGAAGGGGTCGCCGATGGCCACTGAACCGCGCCGGCTGATCGTCGGCATCTCCGGCGCTTCGGGCGTCATCTATGGCGTGCGCATGCTCGAATTGCTGCGCGGCAAGGGCATCGAAACGCATCTTGTCATGAGCAAGTCCGCGGAAATGACGCTTGCCTACGAGACCAACCTGAAGCCCAAGGACGTCAAGGTGCTGGCGTCGGTCGTGCATCCCATCGCCGATGTCGGCGCTTCGATTTCATCCGGCTCGTTCAAGACCCTGGGCATGGTGATCGTGCCGTGTTCGATCCGCACCCTGAGCGAGATCGCGACCGGCGTGACGACGACGCTTCTGTCGCGTGCCGCCGACGTCGTTCTCAAGGAAAAGCGAAGGCTGGTGCTGGCGGTCCGCGAAACCCCGCTGCATGGCGGCCATCTGCGCACGATGGTGACGCTCGCCGACATCGGCGCGGTGGTCGCCCCCATCGTGCCGGCGTTCTACAACAAGCCGAAGACCATCGACGACATCGTCAATCACAGCGTTGGCCGGCTGCTCGATTTCTTTGGAATCGAAACCAAGATCAAGCGCTGGGAAGGCGGTACGGGGGTTGAATAGGCGCGGGGCAACAATCCCCCGCCGCGGCGGCGCGATACGATACGCGAGTGTCGCATGGGAAATAGGGAGGTCGTGTGTCTATCGTAGAGTTGCGCCGTTCGGGCGACGTTGCCGTTATCGTCGTCGACAATCCACCAGTCAATGCGCAGAACAACGCGGTGCGCGCCGGACTGCTCGATGCGTTCACGCGTGCGCGCGCCGATAGCGCGGTCGCCGGCGTGGTGCTGACCTGCGCCGGGCGGACCTTCATCGCCGGTTCGGATATTTCCGAATTCGGGACCGCGCTGCAAACGCCAACGACGCCGGACGTCATCGCGGCGATCGAGGCGCTCGGAAAGCCGGTGGTTGCGGCGCTGTTCGGCACGCCCATGGGCGGTGGCCTCGAACTCGCGCTCGGCTGTCATTTCCGCATTGCTGCACCGGGCACGAAGCTCGCGTTGCCCGAGATCAAGCTCGGCCTTATTCCCGGCGCCGGCGGCACTCAGCGCCTGCCGCGGCTTGCCGGCATGGAAACCGCCGCGGCCATGATCCTGTCGGGCGATCCGATCACGGCCGAGGCGGCGCGCGCGAGCGGCCTCGTCGACGAAATTTTTGACGGCGATCCCGCCGAAGCCGGCGCGGCGTTCCTGCGGCGGGTCATTGCCGAGAATCGCCCATGCGTGTTGGCGCACGATAGGAATGAAAAAATCGCGGCGTTCGGTTCCGACCGGCGCAAGTTCGATGAATTGATTGCAAAGTCGGCCAAACGCGGCCGCGGCGGACCGCGCGCGCCGGCCGCGGCGCAGCAGGCGCTCTATGACGCCGTCGCGTTGCCGATCGATACGGCGCTGCCGCGCGAACGCGCCGCGTTCATGGAACTGGTCGTAACCGAGGAATCGAAGGCGCTGCGGCACATTTTCTTCGCCGAGCGTGAGGCGGCGAAGTTGCCGGAGGACGCCCGCAGCGCCAAGGCGCGCGACGTCAAGCGTGCCGCCGTGATCGGTGCGGGAACCATGGGCGGCGGCATCGCCATGAGTTTTGCCAATGCCGGGATTCCGGTGACGCTCGTCGAGTCCTCGCCCGAGGGTCTGCAGCGCGGGCTCGACACGATCGCGAAGAATTATCGCATCAGCGCATCGCGCGGCGCGATGGCGGCCGAGGATGTCGACAAGCGCCTGGCGCTGATGACGGGCACGACCGATCTTGCCGCCGTCGCCGATGCTGATCTCGTCATCGAGGCCGTGTTCGAGGACATGGCGCTAAAGAAGGAGATTTTTTCCAGGCTCGATCGCCTGGCGAAGCCGGACGCGGTGCTGGCCACCAATACGTCCTACCTCGATCTTGAGACGATCGCGGATGCCACGGCGCGGCCGCAGGCGGTCGTCGGCATGCATTTCTTCAGTCCGGCGAATGTCATGCGGCTGATGGAAACGGTGCGCGGCGCGCGCACGGCACCGGAGGCGCTGGCGACGGCGGTGAATGTCGGGCGCAAGATCGGCAAGGTGCCGGTGGTCGTCGGCGTCTGCCCGGGATTTGTCGGCAATCGCATGCTGCGCCTGCGCGGGACCGAAGCCGAGCGCGTGCTGCTCGAAGGCGCGCTGCCCTATGAGATCGATGCCGCCTTGGTTCAGTTCGGCTTCGCCATGGGGCCGCTCGCGGTCGGCGACATGGGCGGGCTCGACATCGGCTGGCGCTCGCGCAAGGCCAGCGGCCTGAAGGCGCCGATCGCCGACCAGATCTGCGAGATGGGCCGATTCGGACAGAAGACCGGTCGCGGCTTCTATCTTTACGAACAAGGCTCGCGTACGCCCAAGCGCGACGAGGAAATCGAACAACTCGTGATCGCCACATCGAAGAAGCTAGGCGTCACGCGCCGGCCATTCGCGCCGAAAGAGATCGTCGAGCGGCTATTGTTTCCCATGATCAACGAGGGCGCGCGCATCCTCGATGAGAAAATCGCGCAGCGCGCCGGCGACATCGACGTGATCTGGATCCACGGTTACGGCTTCCCGGCCTGGCGCGGCGGGCCGATGCACTATGCCAACA
>JBGPOB010000346.1:0-3908 GCA_041487815.1 Xanthobacteraceae bacterium
GGCACTGAAGGTCCACACTGGCTTCCATTTTTCATGGGAGCCGAGATTGGAATGCTGGTCGTGGAGACGATTGCGAAGACCCGACCGCGTCCCGGTGCCGACGATGTAGCCCGCGCGCCCGTCGCTGACTCGACTGCATCTCAGCGCCGACCACCAACTGCCCAAACTTGCCGCGCGTGCGATCCCTGCCGTGCCGCCCTAGCCGTCGCCCAATTCCGTGCCAGCTGTGCAAAAATTCCGTGCTAGCGGCGCCAGGGAAATTTGCCGTTAAGTTATTGAAAGCTCGCGAGCATCAAGCATCAATTCTCGCCCCAGACCGTTTGTTGTCGCTCAATTCCCTGCCAAATTCCCTGCTAGCAGGGAAAGCGGCGCCAAGCTGAAGCAGCACGTACTGTCGTGGCGTTTGCGAATCCCATAAACTTAAAATGGCGCAAATTAGCGCGTGAGCAATTAGGTTGGGCGCCGCCCACGACGTTAATGGAAGGGATTAAGCCGACAATTCCTTATTTACAGCCCGAACGCTGACAGCCATTGCACTGGAAAGCGCCACGCCATGAGCTGCTCAATCTGGGATTCATATCCATTTCAGCGATGACGGAAGTGCAACCGGCCTTGCCGGCCACCACCCATCGCGAAGGACATCGTCGCGTCATCCAAACTGGCAACCACACGACATGCAAAACCAGTCTCAATATCTACCGCCGCTGACCGGCATACGCGCGTTGGCGGCGTTTTTGGTGCTCGGGTTGCACGCCGAGCAGAACGTGCCGGTAGGACTTGAGTTGATCTTTCCGTTCTTTGCCCGCGGCTACGTCGGGGTTGACTTCTTCTTCATTCTGTCCGGGTTCATCATCACACACGTTTATCTCGCGAGCTTGGCAAGCCCGAGCCGCTCTGCGGTGCAAATCTTTCTCTGGCACCGATTCATTCGACTTTATCCGGTTCACGTCACGATTCTCGTCATTCTTGCAGCGATGGTGTCGCTCGCCAATGTCGCCGGCATCGTCTTAAACAAGCCGCAGGAATGGCAATGGATGGATCTCGTCTGGCACTTCACGATGCTGCAGGCTTGGGGCGTGACGGAAGTTCCGGGCTGGAATGCCCCGTCCTGGTCAATCAGCGCTGAATGGTTTGCCTATTTGCTGTTTCCTTTGCTCGCTCCGGCCCTGATGCGCATCCGTACCCCCATGATCGCGATGTGGATTGCGGGAGCCGCCTTGGCCGGAATGGTTCTCATTTTTGCGACGACGCATTGGTCGCTCAATACTTGGGTCGGCGCGCCGGCGCTGACGCGCGTGTTCGGAGAGTTTCTGTGCGGCGCCGCGCTCTTTCGCGCGACGATGATGAGCCGTGGGTTGCCGCACATCAGCGGCGATATCCTCGGTGCGAGCGCTTTTCTTGCGTTTCTCATCGCGGCTTCCGTGGGCCTGTCGGATTTCCTTTTGATCGGGCTGCTTGCGCTGACGATTTTAGGCGCGGCGCAATCGCGGGGATTTCTTGCGTGGACGCTTGGCAGCCGGCCGCTGGTGTGGCTCGGTGAAGTCTCGTATTCGATCTATATGGTGCACTTCCCCGTTCTCATCGCAATTCGCCGGTTTTGGGAACGGCTGGGAATTGCCGAGTGGCACTCCGCTGGAAGAATTTTCGCATTTCTGGCGACGATTGCCTTGGTCGTTGCCTGTGCCGCGATCTTGTTTCATGTCATCGAACGGCCGGCGCGAACGCGGCTGCGCGACCGGATGGGCACGCTCGCACCGGCTTGATTGCTGTTACGATCCGCCCTGCGCGGGTTGGGACGCAATTATTTAGGGTTGGGTGGCCGGACATCGAATTTCCAAACCAGTATCTTGGTTGCGGGTCAAAATTCGCTGTTCATCGCCGGAAAATGCCCGATCCTTGCCGGATAATTCGTCGCACTTGATGTCGAGCAAGTGGCAGTCTAGCTAATGAAGATGCATTGTCTTGCGGCACCTGAAACAACAGCAGCCTGGGGTCTAGCGGTAGCGGCGGATGCGGTGCGCAATTGCATAGCACCCGCTGCCGCGGCGTTTGCGAATCCGTTAATGTAGTCAATAGAGAACCTGGCTCGTAACGACACGCTTGATTATGGAGGCAACTTTGCCGACGACGCTTGCGAACTTGAAAGTCAAGCTTTTTACCGATGGCGCCGACCGCGCGCAGATCGTCGAAATGGCGAAGCAGTCGTGGATCGCCGGGTTTACGACCAATCCGTCGCTGCTCAAAAAAGCCGGCGTAAAGGACTATGAAAAATACGGACGGGACCTTGTTGCGGCGGTTCCCGACCGGCACATTTCGTTCGAGGTTTTTTCCGACGATATTCCCGAAATGGTGGCGCAGGCCCGCTTCATCGCAACGTGGGGCGATAATGTCTACGTCAAGCTGCCGGTCACGACGACGCGCGGCGAACCGCTGTTCGAAGCGGTGCGCGCCTTGTCGCGCGACGGTGTCAAAATCAATATGACTGCGATCTTCGACAGTCTGCAGGTGCGGAAGGCCGCTGAAGCGCTTTCCGGCGGCGCTCCAGCATGCGTGTCGGTGTTCGCCGGGCGCCTTGCAGATTTCGGCATCGATTATCGGCCGATCATGCAAGATGCGGTTGGGCGCGCGCGCGCGACAAGCAACATCGAGATTATTTGGGCGTCGACACGTGAAGTCTTCAATGTCGTGGAAGCAGACGCGATCGGATGTCACATCATTACCGCGCCGGCGGATATCCTCAAGAAACTGCCGGCCATCGGAAGCAAGACCGCGACGGACCTCTCACTCGATGCCGTCAAGGCGTTCCGCGACGACGCGATTTCTGCCGGTCTCGCGCTAAATCTTGCCGCGGCCCGTGCTGCCGAGTAACACGTTGCCATCGGTCGGCGCCTGGCCGCGAGGTTGACGGCGGCGGGCGGCTTGGCCCGCCCCTAGGGATTGCGCGCAAACCGCAGTGTCATATCCCGGTCGTGCCTGCGCTGCCGGTAAGTGTAACTTATTGATTCAAAATGTGTACGCAGCCTGGCGTGCAAACCCTTCGCCACATTAGCGCGGGCGTGTTAGGGGTTGCGCTTGGGGCACCTAGCGCGTTGCCAGGCGGAGTAGACACCGGTCAACCGCTCGGACAACGCGCCAACTCTAATGATGAGCGCATTCGGACGCAAAACCGGATTCCACTGTTGCTGAATGCGCTTTGGTGGGCTTGGGTCGATGGCTGAAACCGCCGATAATGCGGAAAAGACACTGCGTGTGGGCGTCATCGGCGTTGGCGTCATGGGCTGCAACCATGCGCGCGTGCTGGCCGAAATGCCCGGTGCCGAGCTCGTCGGCATTGCCGACCCGGACGGCAAGCAGGCGGATTTCGTCGGTCGCGTGCTTGGATGCAAGACAGTTCCGGAATTCGAAAAGCTTCTCGATCTCGGGGTCGACGCGGTATCTGTCGCGGCGCCGACGCACTTGCATCGCGACATCGCGCTCGCCTGTATCGCGCGCGGGGTGCATGTTCTCGTCGAAAAGCCGATCGCATCGAATGTCGAGGAAGGCCGCGACATCATCGCCGCCGCCCGCCACGCCGGCGTCACGCTGATGGTGGGGCACGTCGAGCGGTTCAACCCTGCGGTCTCTGCGATCAAGGAGGCGTTGCGCGACGAGGATATTCTGTCAATCTCGATCACGCGCGTCGGCCCATTTCCGCCGCGGATGTCGAACGTCGGCGTGGTGATTGATCTTGCGGTCCACGACATTGATCTGATCGGCTGGTTTACCGGCTCACGCATCGTGGAGGTGCAGCCGCAGCTCTCAAGCACGAAAGCGGAGCGCGAGGACATCGCGCTCCTGCAGTTCCGCACCGCCTCCGGCGTGCTGGCGCAAATCAATACCAACTGGCTGACGCCGTTCAAGGCGCGCAC
>JBGPOB010000347.1:0-3891 GCA_041487815.1 Xanthobacteraceae bacterium
CGACGCCGGTCAACGGCTACATCGGCTGCTCGGCCGCGCTCGGCGATCACGACTTCCGGCCGCTGATGCCGAAGGTGAAAAATCCGGTGCTCTACATGGCCGGCGAAAAGGACGGCCATAACGCCGCCGCCATGACAGTGATGCAGCAGGAACTGCCGGGCTCGCAATATATCGTGCTTCCCGGCGCGGGCCACATCTCCAACATGGATCAGCCGGCGATGTTCACCAAGGCGCTGCGGGACTTCTTGGCGGCCTGACCGGGAAGCCATATCCGGGTGCATCGGACGTCCGCCTGCGCCCGCCGTGATCTAGATCAAAGCCGCTGCGCGCACGGCCTGCTCACATTTCCATCTTGCGGGCAGACGGCACTGCGACGGGCCGTCAGCCGATACGTTGACTATTGAACAATTGGAAGGATCACCCAATGGCCAGGATCGTGCTCGGATTGGGGACCTCGCATACGCCGATGTTGCTCGCTTCCGACGAGACGCTGACGCGCTTCCTCGAGACCGACCAGACCATCAAGCACCGCGACAAGGAGGGCCGCGCGGTCACCTACGGCGAGTTGCTGGAAAAGGCCGACCCGCGCATGGCCGACATGGTGGCGCCGTCGCACTTGGTGGAACGGCAGAACCAGGCGCGCGCCGCCTGCCTTCATGTTCGCCACGCCCTGAGCACGGCTTCGCTCGATGCGCTGATCATTTTCGGTGACGACCAGAATGAGAGCTATCTGGAGGACTGCCGGCCGGCCTTCGCCATCTATTTCGGCGACACCATCCGCAACGACAACAAACAACACGGCACCTATTCGCATCTGCCGGACTGGTACATCAAGAACCGCGCCGCGTTCTTCGAGCAGGACAAGCCGCGCGACTATCCGGTTCATTCCGAGCTTGCGCTGCATCTGATTGAATCGCTGATGGACGCGGAGTTCGACCTCGCGGCATCGAAATGCCTGCGCGAGGGCGAAGGCGAGGGGCATGCGGTCGCCTACGTGCACCGCCACGTCATGGACGCCAGCAAGCCTGTTCCCGTCGTGCCGGTGTTCCTCAACACCTATTATCCGCCGAGCCAGCCGCGGCCGCGGCGCTGCTATCATTTGGGACAGGCGGTGCGCCGGGCAGTCGAGAGCTTTCCGGGCGAAGCGCGCGTCGGCGTCCTCGCCTCGGGCGGCTTGAGCCATTTCCTGGTGGACGAGGAGTTCGACCGCGCCATCCTCAAGGCCTGCGCCGACAAGGACGCCGCGTTCCTGCAGCAACTGCCGCGCAACAAGCTGATGGGCGGCAGCTCTGAAATCCTCAACTGGGTGGCGGTGGCCGGCGCGGTCGAGCATCTGGACATGAACTGGTTCGACTATGTCCCGGGCTATCGCACGCCGGCCGGAACCGGCACCGGCATGAGCTTCGCCGCCTGGGCGTAGGGCATTGATTTAATTTGCGCGCAGCCACAGCCTTATTGGTGCGAGCTGGATGACCCGCACGGCCGTCGAATGTCCGCTAAGCGGGGCAAACCGGAAATCTTGTGCTCGGTCTGAACCTTACCGGCTTTGACCCCAACCGCAACATGATAAGGCTTGCCGCGCTGCCGCGCGAGCCGCAAGCGGCGACCAAGCCCTTATACTAGAGCCAGAACATGACATCTTCAGGCGATCCTCGGCATAAATTCGATGGAGAATGGTTATGGTCGCGTACATGATCATAGATTTGGACGTTCACGACAAAGCAGCTTTTGAAGGATACCAAAAGTCCGTGCCGGCCTTCATCGCCAAACACGGGGGTCAGTACATTGTCCGCGGTGGAGAGTTCGAAGTCATAGAAGGAAACTGGCGCCCTCACAGATTAGTCCTGCTTCGCTTCCCTGATCGGGCGGCGATCCGCGCTTTCTTATCGGACCCAGAATTTGAATCACTCACGAAATTGCGATGGCAAACGGCAAAGACGACTATTGTCGCTGTCGATGGTGTTCCTTGATCGCGGATTCTCTGTACCGCAATAGCGGACTCGATAGGCTCCGCCGACTTCTATGCGGTATTAGGCAAACGGGACTGGATCAAACGAAATTGTGCAAGCGCTAGGGTCGCAACAATTAGCATTGCTCCAGCAAACCAGAGCGGTGCGGCAGCGCTGCCCGTTAGATCGCGTGTATATCCGGCGAGTGTCGGCAACACACCCATTCCCAAATAATAGCACGTAAAGTAGACACCAATCCCGATAGCCCGACGTTCGGGCCTGACCGCTTGGCCCGGCATCGCCATAATTAATCCGCCGGGTGGGCCAAATATTACGCCAATCAATGCAAAAAGCGTTGCCGACGGTCCAAGGCCGGCCACCACCCAAATCAAGACTGCTGCAAGTAAGAAACTGCTTATCATCATGACGTCTGGTCGGCCGATGCGCTCAGCCAGCCAAGCGCCAAGCGGCAAAGTTGGAATAATGAGCCATCCCACCGTGCTCGCAATGACGCTGGCTTTTGTCGCGCTATAGCCAGTTGCAATGAGAAAGTCTGGCCCAAATGCCAGAACAATGATGAACCCGATATTGTAGAACGTCCAAACCAACCCCGCGAGCGCAGACAGTGAAAGCTCGCGGCGAGTTAGATCGAACTGAATGCCTATGCGTTGATCTGACCCGGCGTTGGTGGGAGCGCGATAGAACAGAACAATCAACGTCAATGCCACCGCACTTGCAACCATCGTAACATAAATGGCTGTTTGCCATGACGCTGCCTTTGCAATGGCTGGCAATAGGATGAGAGCTATCGCAATACCAATCGGCCAGCTAGCAATCAGGATTGCTAGCGCGACGGCAATTTTGTGGTCCTGAAACCAGTCAGTGACCATCTTCGTCACGATGACATTTAAAAATACCGCGCCCGTTCCTGAAACGATTCGGCCCGCAGAGAGGAGCGCGAAATTTTCAACTGTCGCCATCATCAGAGCCCCGCATATCATGGCAGCTAGGCCGATGCAGACGATGCGTTTATCGCCAAAGCGCTGCGCCAATATCCCTCCGGGGATAGCAACTGCGGTGCCGGGGATAAGATAAAGACCGATAAGCGTACCCAATGCGGCATAGCTCATTTGGAACTGATCAATCAGAAAGGGAGAAATCGCAGCAACGGACTGGAATTGGAATCCCATCACCGTTCGAGCATACGTGAGGACTGCGAGAATGAGCCACCGCTCGCACATTGAGCCGTTCCTTCGAAACGATGGCAGTCTAACAAGGGGCGTATGGCACAGCGAAGCCTCAACTCGGCCGAAATTTCGAGCTCGGCTTTGCATATTCCTTTTACGAGCTGATTACTTAATGCCGTTTCGTGGCAACTTTGCTGCGGTGCATAAGTCCGGTAGGGGCACGAACCTGCCAATTTCGAATGCCCGCTCTTCGATCGCTCTTAGGGGCGAAGCGGATATCCGCCTGCGATTGCCGAACAATCCAATTGATGAGTATACGACCGTCGCGCGGCGCTTCAGATCGTCTGATTGTATTCGCCGACCTCGGGGTGCGTGCGCAGCACCGCGTCGACCGCCTTGAACATGTCGCGCATGCGCGCCTCCGACGCCGGGCTCTCGACCACCACCACCAGTTCCGGCTTGTTGGATGAGGCGCGCACCAGGCCCCAGGTGCCGTCTTCCACCGTGACGCGCACGCCGTTGACGGTGACGAGATCGCGGATCGGCTGGCCGGCGACCTTGTCGCCGTTGCGCTTCGCCTTCTCAAAATGCTTCACCACGGCGTCGACCACGCCGTATTTCTTCTCGTCGTCGCAATGCGGCGACATGGTCGGCGAGCCCCAGGTCTTCGGCAGCGCGTTCTTCAGGTCGGCCATGCTCTTTCCCGGATTGCGGTCGAGCATGTCGCAGACCGCGAGCGCGAAAATCAGCCCGTC
>JBGPOB010000348.1:0-3868 GCA_041487815.1 Xanthobacteraceae bacterium
AGCCAACGACGCGCGCAGCGCTGAAGGCGCTCGTCGACGACGGCGTGCGTGTGATCATGCTGACCGGCGACAACCGTACGACCGCAAACGCGGTCGCGCGTTCTCTCGGCATCGCCGACGTGGAAGCTGAAGTCCTGCCCGATCAGAAAAGCGCGGTGGTCGAGAAGCTGCGTCGCGACGGCCGCGTCGTCGCCATGGCGGGCGACGGCGTCAACGACGCGCCCGCGCTCGCCGCCGCCGACGTCGGCATCGCCATGGGCACCGGCACCGACGTGGCGATCGAGAGCGCCGGCGTGACGCTCATCAAGGGCGACCTCATGGGCATCGTGCGCGCGCGCAAACTCTCTGCCGCGACGATGCGAAACATCCGGCAGAACTTGTTCTTTGCCTTCATCTACAACGCCGCCGGGGTGCCGATCGCCGCCGGAATTCTCTATCCGGCGTTCGGTTTGCTGCTATCCCCGATCGTCGCGGCGGCGGCCATGGCGCTGTCGTCGGTCAGCGTGGTGAGCAACGCACTGAGGTTGCGCGCGGTGAAGGTGTGAGCGGCGTGCGTGGTGCCGTTCACGCGGGCCCCATCCCATCGCTTGCCCCAGCAACAGCTGCTCCTCCATCACGATCGATGTGCCGACCGACCTCAAAAGGAGCATCATGCCCGCTGCGAAGACTCAAATGATGGGTTTCGCTGCAATCAGCCCGTTCCGCGCGAACTACATTGCTATTGTCTCTGAGTAATTAAAGAATCCAAAACGGCTGAATTTTGAATCATTCGTGCGCTGTATAACCAGTTATTGAATCAATATTACTTTCTGCTCATCGACGGGCGATTAGAGATTCTCAAATCACGTGAAGCATGATTCATGGCTGCATCTTACTGGGAGATGCGGCTAATGTCGCCCGAAAGCGAAAAACGGGACGCAAGGACTCAGAACAAACAATCTTCAACTCTGGACGATCACATCGCAAGTATCGACAAGTTGTTACGTGCGGCGTCCGACCTGATGAAGCAGGAGCCAACGATCGATAAAGCTGTTGTCGAACAATTGAGGCAGGTCCGAGTGCGAGTTCGGTATGTGGCTTCGGTTGCGCAGTCTCAATCTCCTGATGCAGTGCCGAGAGATGCGCCCGCACTCTGGAAAGACCGCCCTAAAGAAGAAGACCCCATCTTATTTACAAAACGGACCTACTCACGATGGCTGGGCAAGAGCATTTGTCGATCCGACATCAAGCGTCTCGATAAACAACTCTATGATGCGATCTACAATCTAGAAAACGCCGGTGCAAAGCTTGACGAAATCGGCCTTTTCACAAAGCAGCAGCTCAACGACCGAAAGTTGGATCAGGCTGGGAAACTAAAGCGGCCTTCGAGGACCCGCAAAATGCATGAATTGGCACCGGACGACCGGGAACATGCCCGGTTATTCAATCTCGCGCGTCGCCGAATACAGCGTTCCCACAAACGATAGTGTGCTCCCCGGCACTTAACAGTTCATAAACTTTTGGGGCGTACTTTCCACGTCGAGGGCGGCATTGCCGCTTGCAACGGCACCCAGATGGTGTGGAAAGGAAAATGTCATGCAACCGAAGGAATGGATAATCGTTCTCGACTTGGTCGCGATTGTCGTCAGCGTTTCGTTGGTCCTTGCCAAGACTACGTACATAGCCATGCTGATCTTCAAGACAGGGGCGTTTATGTAACGGCGGAAACCAGTCGGCAATAAATAGTGCAGATTAGCGAAGCGTAATCTGCCATTCCTATTTGAACACGGGGTGGCGGGTTACGCTTCGCTAATTCGCCATACGCGCTCGCCGCCGGAATTCTCTATCCGGCCTTCGGCCTGCTGCTATCCCCGATCGTCGCGGCGGCGGCCATGGCGCTGTCGTCGGTCAGCGTGGTGAGCAACGCGTTGAGGTTGCGCGGGACGAAACTGTGAGCGCCAAGCCAATTCAACACGCAACACCCGGCTCGACACGCGTTTTGTTATATTATAACATCTCCCAGAGATGACCCATCATCACCATCATCCCGGAGACCTTCACCCTGCGGCGCAGGTATCGCCGTCGCTTCTCAGGGTATCGGCATCACAGCGTCTGATCGCGGTTGCAGTCGTGGCAATTGTGATTTGGGCGGCGGTTTATTGGGCGGTGCACTGACATGACCGCACAGGTGCGCTTTCGCGATCTGACGCTCGGATATGATCGCCACCCGGCCGTGCATCATCTTACCGGAGCGGTCAATGCGGGAGCGCTATTGGCCGTTGTCGGTCCCAACGGCGCCGGCAAATCAACGCTGTTCCGGGGTATCCTGGGCCTCATTCCGCCGCTGTCAGGCGCCGTTGAACTGTCCGGCTGCGAGCGCTCCGATATCGCTTACCTTCCGCAGGTCGCCGAAATTGATCGCACATTTCCGATCGCGCTCTACGATCTTGTGGCGATGGGGTTGTGGCGGGCGACCGGGGTTTTCGGCGGTATCGGTCGCGCTCAGCGCGCCATGATCGATGATGCGATCGCCGCGCTCGGACTGACGGGCTTTGAGGAAAGGCCAATCGGTACGCTGTCATCGGGACAGATGCAGCGCGCGCTATTCGCCCGGCTGCTGCTGCAGGATGCGCGCGTAATCGTGCTTGATGAACCATTCAACGCGGTCGACACCAAGACCATCGCCGACCTCATTGCGCTGGTGCGGCGCTGGCATAGCGAGCATCGCACCGTGATCGCGGCGCTGCACGACCTCCAACTGGTGCGCGACACGTTTCCCGAGGTGCTGCTGCTGGCGCGCGAGCCGGTGGCGTGGGGCGCGACCCGGGAAGTGCTCACTGCCGACAATCTCCTCAAGGCGCGCCGCATGTGCGAGGCATTCGACGAGGAAGCCGCGGCCTGCCGCGTCGATGCGGCCTGACATACGCGCATGTTCGACCTGCTGCTGGCTCCACTCATCGATGAAAACTTGCACCGGCCGCTGGTCGCTATGCTGGTGCTCGCGCTTGGCGCGGCGCCGGTCGGCGTTTTCCTGATGCTGCGACGCATGAGCCTGATGGGCGACGCCATGTCGCACGCCTTATTACCCGGCGTTGCGGTCGCGGTCGCGATCGCCGGTCTCGACATTTTCGCGATGACCATCGGCGGGATTGCCGCGGGCCTCGTTGTCGCGCTCCTTGCCGGACTGGTGGCGCGCACGACCCAACTGAAAGAAGACGCCTCGCTGGCGGCGTTCTTTCTGATCTCGCTCGCGCTTGGCCTGGTCATCCTGTCCGCGATCGGCCGTGACGAAGAGATCGTCCACGTCCTGTTCGGGGACGTGCGCGCGCTCGATGACCGCAAGCTCATCCTCATCGCCGCCATCACCACGGCGTCGCTGGCGGTGTTCGCATTGATCTGGCGCCCGCTCGTGATGGAGTGCGTCGACCCGCAATTCCTGCGATCCGTCAGCGGCGCCGGCGGACCTGTGCATTATGCGTTCCTGGCACTGGTCGTGTTCAATCTTGTTGCCGCATTCCAGGCGCTCGGCACGCTGCTCGCCGTCGGGCTGATGATGCTGCCGGCGGTGACGGCGCGGTTCTGGGCGCGCGACATCACAGCCATGGTCGTGATCGCGATCGGCGCCGGAATTTTGGCGGGTTATTGCGGGCTGGTGCTTTCGGCATTCAGCGGCGTTGCGGCCGGCCCGGCGATCATTCTTGTTGCCGGGGCGTTTTACGTCGGATCGCTGCTGTTTGGCAGGGTCGACAGTGTGCTGCGGCAGGCGATTTCACGCCGCCATCTGGAAGCCTAGGGTGTGATCCCGAAAAAGCCTGCCCCCGGACTTGTTCCGGGGGTTGCAGACTTTCCCGCCTTCCCGAAGCCCGCTTCGGCGGGCGAAGCAAGGTCG
>JBGPOB010000349.1:0-3856 GCA_041487815.1 Xanthobacteraceae bacterium
CATTCAGCCGGCTTCGACATTCCCTCATGACCGCTGCTCCGCCATCGAACCCTGGGACCTGACGCTGGTACGACCGATGCGCCGGCGCCATCCTTGCGGCGGTCACGGTCGTCGCCCTGTTGACGTTTCGGGACTACGGGCTTGGCTGGGACGACTACACCCACGCCGAATACGGCGACCTCTTGCTGCGCGCGTTTCAATCTGGCTTCACCGACCGGCGCGCGTTCAGCTTCGTCAATCTCTATTTCTACGGCGGCGGCTTCGATACGGCAGCGGCGATCGCGGCGAAAATTTCGCCCTTCGATCTGTGGGAAACGCGGCGGCTTTGCGGTGCGCTCGTCGGCATCCTCGGAATGGCCGCGACCTGGCGCATCGGCCGTCGCCTCGGTGGTCCGCTTGCCGGCCTGATCGCGCTCGCCTTGCTCGCGACCTGTCCGCTCTATGACGGGCACATGTATTTCAATCCCAAGGACGCACCGTTCGCGGCTGCCATGGCGTTCGCGCTCCTCGGCCTGCTCCGCATTTATGGCGAGTATCCGCGCCCGAGCGCGGTGAGTATTCTCGTGCTCGGATTGGGGTTCGGTCTCGCGCTCGGCATGCGCATTCTGGGCGGATTTGCCGGCATCTACGCGCTCGCGGTTTTGGCCTTCCTCGTCGCCGCCGAGGCACGCGCGCACAGCAGGCGCAATGCCCTGCGGCACGCCGGAAAATTCCTGCTGACGTTGATCCCCGCCGTCGTTCTCGCCTATGCGGTGGTGGCATTGACCTGGCCGTGGGGCACCGCGAGCCCGCTCAATCCAATGCGCGCGCTCGACTATTTTTCACATTTCTTCGAGAAGCCGTGGCGGGAGCTGTTTGGCGGCGCGCTGATCCAGGTCCCCGACATGCCGCGCCGTTATGTGCCCGAACTGCTGGTGCTGAAGCTGCCGGAGATCCTGTCGCTTCTGGGCATGGCCGGCATTGCGGGCGCCCTTATTGCCGCGACGCGTCGCGCGGCGACGCCGCAGCGCCGCGCACAACTCCTTGTCGTTGCCCTCGCCCCGCTTATTCCGGTCGCAATTGCGGTGCTGACACGGCCGGCGATGTACAACGGCGTGCGGCATTTCCTGTTCGTCGTGCCGCCGCTTGCCGCGCTTGGCGGCTGGGCCGGCGCGGCGGCGCTGGACTATCTTGCGCGCATGTCGAAGCGGCTCGCTGCGGCGGCTGCAGTAGCGATCCTCGTCGGACTGAGCTTGCCCATCGCCGACATGGTGCAGCTGCATCCCTACCAGTACACGAGCTTCAACCACCTCGCCGGCGGCATCGCCGCGGCACGCGGCCGCTTCATGCTCGATTACTGGGGGCTGTCGTTCAAACAGGCGACTGCGGCGCTAAAGGCCGAACTGGCCGAGCGGCGCGAAGTCCCCGCGGACGGCCGCTGGCGGATCGCGGTGTGCGGACCGCACCGGCCCGCCCAGGTCGGGCTTGGCCCGCAGTTCGCCATTTCGTGGGACCCGCAAGGCGCCGCCTTCGCGCTGATGCTGGGCGAATTTTATTGCCGCCGGCTTGACGCTCCGGTGCTGCTTGAAATCGCACGCGAAGGCGTGGTGTTTGCGCGGGTCTATGACATTCGCGGAAAGTCGTTCCGTACGCTGCTCACAATTCCCGAGCCGTAGCGCGCCGCAACGCACTGGACCTCGCACAGCATGCGCGGGACAATGCGCCCGCCAGCGAATAAGGCCCGTCGCAGCAACGCGCTTCGACACTGATCAGGAAGCGCCGCAATGCCCGTCTTCGTCTTCGATGCCTATGGAACGCTGTTCGACGTCCATGCCGCGATCGGCCGCTATCGCGCCGAGGCCGGCCCCGATGCCGACCGCATCTCGGACCTGTGGCGCGCCAAGCAGCTCGAGTACACCTGGACACTGACGCTCACCGGCCATTATTTCGAATTCTGGACGCTGACCGAGCGCGCGCTCGACTATGCGCTGGCGCGGTTTCCCTCGGTCAACAAGACGTTGAAACCGAAATACCTCGACGCTTACCTGGCGCTCGACGCCTATGCCGACGCGCGCGAAACGCTGCATGCACTCAAGGCGCGCGGGGTTCGCACCGCGATCCTCTCGAACGGCTCGCCGGCGATGCTGGCGGCGGCAGTAAAGGCGGCGAAGCTCGAAAACGAGCTAGATGCCGTTCTTTCCGTCGACACGATCAGGATGTTCAAGCCGCGGCCGGAGGTCTATCGCATCGCGACCGACGCCTTCAAGGTCGCCCCTAGCGACATCATCTTCGCGTCGTCGAACCGCTGGGACGTGATGGGTGCGCGTGCGGTTGGATTTACGCCGACGTGGGTGAACCGCGCCGGCATGCCCGAGGAATATGCCGACTTCGCGCCGGTCAAGCTCGTGCCGGACCTGACAAGCCTAGTGGCGCTGGCGTAATTGCGCGGCGTCCCGCCGCGCGTTGAAAATCCCGGCGCTGCCGCCAATTCATCGACTCAGCTACGATGATGGCGACGGCAAACAAACCATCGGAGATCGTGGGGGGGACCACCATGCGCCGAACTCTTGCGCAGCTCTTGCGCGTTTTGCTCCTGGTCGCGGGCGCGACTTTTGGCCACGGCGGCATTGCGGCCGCGGCGAACGTTGCGATTCTGATGCCCGGTTCACTCGGCATCTTTCCCGGCGACTTCCTGGTCCGCAATGAAGAGCGGATCAAGCGCGCTGGAATCCGCACCATCATGACGACATCGCCGGCGAGCGCGGCTGCGGCCATCGCGCAAGAGGCGGCCCAGGGCCGTAGGGCGGTCCTCGTCGGCATGAGCAGCGGCGCCGGCGATGTGGCGTTGGCGCTTGCCGCCGGCGCGCGGCCCGCGGGCGTCGTGTTTGTTTCCGGCATCCATTCCAGAGTTATCGCGACGCTCGGTACGCCCGAAAAACTGCCGCCAACGCTCGTCGTCCACCACAGCCGCGACGGCTGTAAGTTCACGTTGCCAAGTTCCGCCGCCGAATTCGTCGCCTGGTCACGCGGCAAGGCAAGGCTGCAGTGGATCAATACGTCCGGCCCGCCAGGCCCGAATCCATGCGGGGCGCGAGATGCCCACGGCTTCTTCCGGCAGGATGGACCGGCGGTCTCCGCCATCATCGGCTTCATTCGCTCGCGTTAATTCGCGGGTTACCCAACATGCTGCGACCCGCTATCATTCGCCGCGGAACGACAACGTTCGGTACGGACCATTCACGCGCTCCGGAGCAAGCCATGGGTGCCCCTATTATCTGCGTAACCAGTGGTACGTCGCCCGCAGAGCGAAAACCGCCTGCACTATTTCTGGTCGACAACGCGACCTTGGGCGCTCGGCGACAAGAAGGTCGACGAACTCTACCGATCGATGATCGAAGTTGCCTTCAACGAAGATAAGGCGATCGTCGAAAGCCAGCAGCGCCTGATCGACCAGGATCCGGCCAACGCGCTGTTCGTCAATTTTCCGTTCGACAAAGCCGGACAATCGGCGCGCCGTATTCTCAAGCGCCTGATCGCCGAAGAACAAGGCACCGGCGAAAAGCTCGAAGCCGCCGAGTAGCGCACCATCGAGCGCACGAAACTCCCGACGCGCGCGATGGCGATGACCTCCCCTGCCGCGAACGCCACGCGCCGGTCCCGCGATGCGTCGGCATAATGCAAGGGAATCCGGGTTTTGTTCTCTTTGGTCCTGCCCGATCCTGCGCAATAGATAGGTCTGGGAACTTCACGGCCCGCAGTGGCCGCCTCGGGAGGATGTCGATGATGATAACCCGGAAAGACTTCTTGCGATCAACCGGTGCGCTGGCGTTGGCCTCGGCCTTCGGCGGGGTGAGCGGCGCGCAGGCACAGGACTATC
>JBGPOB010000350.1:0-3805 GCA_041487815.1 Xanthobacteraceae bacterium
CGATCTTTACGCGCTGACGAGCCCGAACGTGCAGAAAGTCTTCCTCATGCTGGAAGAGTGCGCGCTGCCTTACAACCAGATCAAGGTCGACGTCTGGGCCGGCGACCAGTTCAAGCCCGAATTCCTCAAGGTCAATCCGAATGCCAAGGTGCCGGCGATCGTCGATCACGACGGACCGGGCGGTAAGCCCTACACCGTCATCGAGTCCGGCGCGATCCTGATGTATCTTGCCGACAAGACCGGAAAATTCTTGCCGGCAGACAAGCGTGCGCGCTTTGACGCGCTGCAGTGGATGATGGTCCAGATGTGCGGGATTGGTCCGATGTTCGGCCAATACACGCACTTCAAGATGTACGGTCCGCCGGCCAACGACTACGCGATGAGCCGCTATACGACTGAATTGAAGCGACTCTATGCGCTGCTGGAAAAGCGCCTCGGCGAAGCACCTTATCTCGGCGGCGCGGAATATTCGATCGCGGATATCGCAACATTTCCGTGGACGCGCAACCACGATGCGCAAGGCGTGAAATGGGAGGGCAACCCCAATCTCGGGCGCTGGTTCAACGCCATCGCGGCGCGACCCGCGGTGAAGAAGGCGCTCGATATTATCGGCAAGATCACATCGACGCGCGACACCGCGACCAACGACAACAAGGACCGGCTGTTCGGCCGCGGCAAGTACGCGCGCGCATGATCCGGAAAAGTTGCAGACTTTTCCGATAAGATCATGCGCAAGAACAACAGAGAATGATAATGCCAAATCCCGCTGCTACGCGCCGCGTTTCGCGGTTGCCGCCGCTGCCCAACCCGTTGCCGCTGGATGTGCAGGAGTTGTTCGCCGACCGGCTCAAGCGCACGGGGCGCATCCTCAACGTTCATCACACCTTCGGCCATGCGCCAAAGCTGAGCCATGCGTCGGCGCAAATGGCCATGGCATTGCGGTACGAGACTTCCGTGCCGCGGCTCTATATCGAAATCGCGATCGTGCGCGTGGCGCAGAACGCGCGTGGGGTTTACGAGTTGCAGCAGCACAAGCCGATGCTGCTGGCGGAAGGGTTTTCAAAGCACAAGTTTGCCGCGCTCAACAAATGGCGAAAGAGCAATTTGTTCGAGGACAAGGAGCGAGCGCTGCTCGCCTATACGGATGCGATGTCGCGCTACGGCGACGTGCCGGAAAAAGTTTTCAAGGCGATGCAGCGCCATTTCACCGCGCAGCAAATCATGGAATTGTCGTTCGCGATCGGCTCATACTACGGCACCGCGCTGATCATGAACGCGCTCAAGATCAAGTTGGAAAAGAAAAGCTGAGCCAATAAGAGGGATGGAATGGCGGACGAGTTCGAAACGCGCGCGGGTGTCGTCTACTGCAATCACGATGGGGTCGAGCTGAACGGCGATCTGTTCCTGCCGGCAGCGCCGGGCCCGCACCCGGCGCTGATCGCCGTGCACGGCGGCGGCTGGCGCCTCGGCGTGCGCAGTTCGTTGCACAACTGGGGTCGCCATCTGGCGGCGCGCGGCTACGCCTTTTTCACGATCAGCTATCGGCTCGCCGCCAAGGGCAAGAAGACCTATCCGCAGGCGGTGCACGACGTCGTCGCCGCCGTCCAATACATCCGTGGCGAGGCCAAAGCGCTGCGCATCGACCCCGACCGCATCGCGCTGATGGGAGCGTCCGCGGGTGCGCAGCTTTCCGCGCTGGTCGCGCTCGGCACGCAGTCGCGGCATTTTCTCGATGCCTACCCCGACGACAAGCACAGCGCTGCGAGCGCCAGGGTCAAGGCGCTGGTCGGCATCTTCGGCGTCTATGACATGGTTGCCAACTGGGTCGACTTCCAGCGCCAGACCCCAGGCGACAACCCGACCGATATTTTCCTCGACGCGACCCCGATGGACGACCGCAAGCTCTACTTCGAAGCGTCCCCGATCAGCTACGCGACCTACACCAACAACAAGGTCGCGGTGTTCCTGTCGTGGGGCACCGAGGACGATCTCGTCAACGCGCATGAGCAGTCGGAAGCGTTCATGCTCGCACTCAAGCAGGCGGGATTTTTCGTGCGTTCGTCGATCGTGCAGGGCGCGCCGCACTACTGGACCGGCGATCCGATCGAGGAACCCGGCAGCTTCACAGGCTTCCTGGCGCCGCGGCTCCTCCGTTTTCTAGATGAGCGGTTGTAAGTAATGGCGCAAGGTGATGGCACCCGCGCGGATTGCGCCGTGCTGGCCGCTGGACATGCCGCTGGACACTTGGGCCGTTTAGCGGGAATCTGGCGCCAGTCGCGTGGCGCTCGAAACCAGAGGCACCCATGGCCCAAGAAATTAGGACAAACGATCTCAAGGTGAAGGAAACCCGGAGCCGGACTGCCGCGCCCAAATCCGCGCTGCGTTACCAGACCGGTTTCAACAATCAATTCGCGACCGAGGCGCGGGCCGGTGCGCTGCCGGTCGGCCGCAACAGCCCGCAGAAACCGCCGCTCGGTCTTTATGCCGAGCAGATTTCCGGCACCGCCTTCACCGCGCCGCGCGCGGAGAACCGCCGCACCTGGACCTACCGCACCCGCCCGTCGGTGATGCACAAGCCTTACGCGCGCATCGACAATGGCCGCATCCGTTCGGCTCCTTTCAACGAAGTCGATGCCACGCCATCGCAGTTGCGCTGGAGCCCATTCCCAATCCCCGCCAAGCCGACCGATTTCGTCGAAGGCATCGTAACCATCGGCGGCAACGGCGACGCTGCGCAGCAATCTGGGATTGCCGCGCACATCTATGCCGCCAACCGCTCGATGACCGACCGCGTCTTCTACAATGCCGACGGCGAGATGCTGCTGGTGCCGCAGCAGGGTCGGCTGCGGCTGGTAACCGAGCTTGGCCTCATCGACGCCGCGCCCGGCGAGATTGCCGTGGTGCCACGCGGCCTGCGTTTTAGGGTCGAGCTGCCGGATGGCCCGTCACGCGGCTATGTCTGCGAGAACTACGGCCAGATGTTTCGCTTGCCCGAACTCGGCCCGCTCGGCGCCAACGGGCTTGCCAATGCGCGCGACTTCGAAGCGCCGGTCGCGGCCTTCGAGGACAAGGATTCCCCGTGTCAGTTGATCGCAAAGTTCCAGGGCAATCTGTGGGCGGCGGAAATGAAGCATTCGCCGCTTAATGTGGTCGCTTGGCATGGCAACTACACGGCTTACAAATACGATCTCGCGCGCTTCATGGTGATCGGCACCATCAGCTTCGATCATCCCGACCCGTCGATCTTCACGGTGTTGACTGCGCCGTCGGACACAGCGGGCGTCGCCAACGCCGACTTCGCGATCTTCCCGCCGCGCTGGCTCGTCGGCGAGGACACGTTCCGGCCGCCCTGGTTCCACCGCAACGTCATGTGCGAGTTCATGGGCCTCGTGCATGGCGAATACGATGCCAAGGCCGAAGGCTTCATGCCCGGCGGCGCCAGTCTGCACAATTGCATGTCCGCGCACGGGCCCGACGCCGAGACCTGGGAACGCGCGAGCGCCGCCGCGCTCAAGCCGCACAAGCTCGACGACACCATGGCGTTCATGTTCGAGACCCGCTTTGCCATGCGGCTGACGCGCTACGCGATGGAATCGTCGGAATTGCAGCAGGACTATTTCGAAGGCTGGCAGGGCCTGAAGAAGCATTTTCATGACTAGGGCAGATTTTCATGAGTAGGGCAGGGATGTGCGGCTTGCTCGCTTCAGCCTCGCCTGGCGGCGGAGGGGCGCCACGCGCGCCGCGAGGGGCGGGGTGGGGGTGAATCTCCACCTCTTCACCCCACCCCGGCTCGTATCTCACTCCG
>JBGPOB010000351.1:0-3796 GCA_041487815.1 Xanthobacteraceae bacterium
CATGGTGGCTGGTGATCGATGCGGGCACCGTCGATCTTTGTAGCGTTGATCCCGGTTACGACGTCGATCTTTACGTGCGCAGTTCGCTCCACAGCATGACCGCTGTCTGGATGGGCCACTCGACATTGAAGACCGAGATCGAAGCCGGCAACATCGCATTGACCGGCGACAAAGCGATTGCGCGTTCGATGCACGGGTGGCTGGGCCTCAGTCCATTCGCGAAGGAAAAGCGCCGCGTCGCGAGCTGAAGTACGGATGGTCAAGCTCGATAGGGAGCCTTTCAATCTCAACTCCGCCGACTGCCGCGCCTACGCCCTCACGCAGATTGCCATGCCGAAGATTTTGGTCGAAGAGCGTGGGCCAAGGGCGCGCTGAGGCGGAATTTCGGATAACCCCATGCGCATCGGCATCATGGCGGCGGGCGCCGTCGGCGGCTATTTCGGCGCGCGGCTTGCGGCGGCGGGACATGACGTTGTGTTTTTTGCGCGCGGCACGCAGCTCGCCGCCTTGCGCGCCAACGGACTGCTGGTCGAAAGCACGCTCGGCGACGTGCGCATCAATCCGGTCAACGCGACCGACGATCCAAAATCGGTGGCGCCGGTCGATATCGTGCTGTTCGCCGTCAAGCTATGGGATACGGAAAAGGCCGGCGAACAGATCAAGCCGATCGTCACGCCGCGAACCCGCGTCATCACGCTGCAGAACGGGGTCGACAGCGTAGAGCGCTTGGCGCCGATCCTCGGCGTGGATTGCGTCGTTGGCGGCACCACACATCTTGCGACGGTGATCAAGGCGCCCGGCGTCATCGGCCACACCAGTCCGTTCGCGACTTTGCGCTGCGGGCGCGGCGACGGAAAGCCTGACGAGATGCTTTCGGCATTCGTCGCGGCGGCGAAGGCCGCCGGCATCGACATCATCGCCTCCGACACCATCGATCGCGACCGCTGGGAAAAGTTCGTGTTCCTTGTCGGCCTGTCGGGAGCGACGGCGATGACGCGCATGCCGGTCGGGGCGATTCTCGCCGACCCCGATACGCGCGCGTATTTGCAGGAGCTGTTTCGCGAGGTCGTGGCGGTCGGGCGCGCCGCCGGCGTGGCACTGGCGCCCGATTACGCCGAAGACCGTTTCAAATTCGCGACCCAAGCGCCGCCTGGCATGAAAGCCTCGATGCTGCACGACCTCGAGCGTGGCAACCGCCTCGAGCTCGACTGGCTCGCGGGACGCGTCGTGGAGCTCGGCCGCATGCTCGGCGTTCCGACGCCGGCGAATGCCGGCGTCTACGCCGCGCTCAAGCTGCACCGGCTTGGCCGAATCGGCTAACAACGCTTCCGCAAAATCGCGTTTCGTAAGCGCGTGCGCGGCGGAAATGTCTGCGGACGGCGCCGATAACGTTAATCTTCAGCGGTGATTGCCATGCGCGCGCCGGCAGCCACAAATTTGCCACATCAACACGGAGATAACGTCCGCCTCGCACAAAACAGGGAATCGTCAATGAAGAGACTCGCTCTTTCCGCGAGCATCGCCGTGTTCGCCTTTGCGCAAACCTACTCCGGAACCGCCGCTGCGGATTCCTATGATGCTCTCGTCGCCATGCATGCGGCCGCCAACGGCGTGCCGGCATCGCTGGTGCGGCGCGTGATTGCGCGCGAGAGCCGCGGCAACGCGCGCGCGGTCAACCGCGGCAACTACGGCTTGATGCAGATCCGGCTGCAGACGGCGCGCGGCATGGGCTACAGCGGCTCGGCGGCCGGGCTGCTCGACGCCAACACCAACATGACCTACGCCGTGAAATATCTTGCCGGCGCCTATCGCGCGGCGGGCGGCAATCAAAATCGCGCGGTCGCGCTCTATGCCAGCGGCTACTTTCACGCCGCCAAGCGCCAGGGCCTGAATGACGGGCTGAATGACCGCCTGAATGACCGCGCGAAAGACGCGGCGCGCATCGCTTTGGCCGCGCCGGACGTGACGGGCTCGGTCGATGCGACGCGCACGAGCCGGCGCCAGCGCTACGCCGCGCTGCAACCGCAGACGCTGCAAGACGTCACCGCGCTCGGCGTCACCCCGGCACGGCAAGTAGCCGCGCCGCGCGTCCGGCATGCGGCCAAGCGCGCGCGCGTTGCAATCGTCGCGTCGAACCCGTTCGCAGCGCTGTTTGCGCCGCAAAAGCCGCGCGGCGCGCATCGGCGCTAGAGTCCAATCAACTCGGATTGAATCGGATTGCTCCTACTGACATATTGAATTCGGGTGTGATCCTATCCAACCTCGCTTCGCCCGCCGAAGCGGGCTTCGCGAAGGCGGGAAAGTCTGCAACCCCCGGAACAAGTCCGGGGGCAGGCTTTTTCGGGATCGGGCGTTCGCGCCGATAAGCTCCGCTGCTCAAACCCGGCGTCATCGCGAGCGACGTGTCCGCCGTACCCGCCGGGCGAACGTGGAAGCGAAGCAATCCCGCGGCGTTGAGGGATAGCGGGATTGTCGCCGTGCCGGCGCCGCGCGATGACGCCACGCAGCAACAACGCGCGCCCGCGCGTTGACAGGACGGGGCGGCGGCATACATTAGGTGTGTTCCGAGGGGAGCTCCGGTCGAGGAGCTGAGAGTTCGCTGGCGCCGGCCCCGTTGCACGGCGCGCCGCGAAAGACCCTTCGAACCTGATCCGGGTCATGCCGGCGAAGGGACAGGACACCTTGGCCACCTCGATCTATCTCGCCAAGCTGATCGGCCCCGTGTTTGCGGCGATCGGCCTCGGCATGCTGGTCAATTCCGGCACCTACCACGTGATGGGGAACGAGTTTCTCCAGAGCTACGCGATGATCTATCTCTCCGGCCTGCTGGCGCTGCCGGTCGGGCTAGCGATCCTCTTGGCGCACAACGTCTGGACCCGCGACTGGCGCGTCATCATCACCATCGTCGGCTACCTCGCTACGATCGGCGGCGTCCTCCGCCTTGTGGTGCCGCAGTTTGTTGCCGCCGTCGGCACGACGGTTTTCGCCCATAGCGGCGTCATCACCGGCGCCGCGATCCTCGTGCTCGCGCTTGGCGCGTTTCTGAGTTTCAAAGGCTATTCGCAATGAACGCCCCGCCCAACATGGGATGCCTCCGATGAACAAGCCCATCGCCACAGGCGACTTCGCCACGCCGAAGGTCACCACCGGCCCGATCGCCGGCTCGCATAAGGTCTACGCGACGCCCGACGCCACGCCGGACCTGCGGGTGCCGCTGCGCGAGATCGTGCTCGACGCCTCCTCGGGCGAGCCGCCGCTGTGGGTGTACGATCCTTCCGGCCCCTACACCGACGACGCCGTGGCGATCGACGTTGAAAAAGGCCTGTCGCGCGCGCGCCAGCAATGGGTGCGCGAGCGCGGCGGCGTCGAGGACTACGACGGCCGGGCGATCCAGCCGGTCGATAACGGCAACGTTTCCGGCAAGCACCTGGCGCGTAATTTCCCGACGCTGCACCGGCCGCTGCGCGCGGTTGCTGTTTCTTACCCTCCCCTGGAGGGGGAGGGTCGGCGCGAAGCGCCGGGGTGGGGTGATCGTCAGCCCATCCCCTCCCGGCCGGCTGCGCCGGCCGACCTCCCCCCTCCAGGGGGAGGTGAAGAGAAGAATCAATCGCGCGATAGGGCCTCGGCGTGTTGGGGAAATTGCGCGCCAAATGGTTGCCGGTGACATTGCCGTTGTCTACGGCCAAGATCGGCCGGCCTTCATATTCCTCGACCCCGCCACGTTCCTTCACCCATTCGATACGCCCACGCGGCAGTCCCTTCTCCACGTCGATCGTCACCGCCGGGTCGGTGTAGG
>JBGPOB010000352.1:0-3789 GCA_041487815.1 Xanthobacteraceae bacterium
ACCATGTGCACTTCGTCGAGGATATAGACCTTGTAGCGCGCGGTGACGGGCGAATAGCGCGCCGCATCGGTAATCTGGCGGATGTCTTCGATGCCGCGATGGGAGGCGGCGTCCATTTCCAGCACGTCGATATGCCGGCTGTCCATGATCGCCTGGCAGTGCACGCCGAGCACCGGCATGGTCGTCACCGGTCCGGCGATCGAGCCGTCGGGCAGTTCGTAGTTGAGGGCGCGGGCGAGGATGCGCGCCGTCGTCGTCTTGCCGACGCCGCGCACGCCGGCGAGGATCCATGCCTGCGGGATGCGCCCGGCCTCGAATGCATTGGAGATCGTGCGCACCATGGCGTCCTGGCCGATCAGGTCGTCGAACGTCGCCGGACGATACTTGCGCGCAAGCACGCGATAGCCGTGGGAGGCCACCGACGACGCTGCGTCGGCGTCGTCCGCGAAGGCCGGCTCGTCGCTCATCGTGTCTGCGGCCCCGGCGCGGGGTTTTTTTGCCATGACAAATTTTGAGTACGCGAAAGCTGAGTGATACAGTTCCTGCAGTCCGCCAGTCCGCGCTAAATCGGACTGCGCCGCCAAGATGTCGAGTTCTGGCGCGATCTTAACCGAAAACTTCGCAACTTTCGGGGATTGCGCCGCGGGTGGGAGGCTGACGAGCGACCCGAACCGGAACTCGTTAGGGCTGCTTCCTTCCGGACCTGACCCGGTTGGCGAGTGGCTCGTCCACCGCCAACCTCCCATTTCTATATTGGCGGAACGGAACGGGAATGCAAGCGTGGCCATTATGGCGACGGCGGCAGGATCGAGGCTTTGTGCATGGCGCGTGACCACGAATGGGAACTTCATCGGCAGCTTGCTTCGGATACCGAAAGCATCGGCGATCTGACCTTGTGCCGGGTGCTGGCCAGCAAGGATGCCAACTATCCGTGGCTCATGCTGGTGCCGCGGCGCGCGGGCGCGGTCGAAGTCATCGATCTTGCGGAGCCCGACCGGGCGCGGCTGATGACGGAAATGGACCGGGTCGCGCGCGCGCTCAAGATGCATACCCGCTGCGACAAGCTCAACATCGCGGCACTCGGCAACGTCGTGCCGCAGTTGCACGTTCATGTCATCGCCCGGCGCCGGGACGATCCCGCCTGGCCGCGGCCGGTCTGGGGCGCGGTGCCCGCGCGGCCCCATGCGGCGGGTGAACTCGGGCGTTTCATCGACGCCATGCGGCAGGCGATTGGTATTCGCTAGAGCGCCGGGTTTGAATTGAATCTGGAGCGACGATCTTTTATCCGTCGTCGTGATGTGCGAGCCAACCGGTCCGCGCGAAGCGCGGCCACCTCCGGGTGACGGTGCCGGGGAGATTGCTTCAATCAAGACAAATCATGCGCCATCCGTAGATTGCGTGCCGATAAGCGGCGTGCGAGCTTCGCCGCGCCAGCGGAGACCCGCATGAACAAGCGCTTCGACCTCGGTCCGCGCCCCGACCTCGCCTACGCCGCCAGCGCCATCGATCGGGCGGCGTGGCTACGGACCGATCTGCCGGCGCTCGCCGCACTCGACGCCGCTGCCACGGCCTGCGTGATCGGCGGCGAGCACGTCATCCTCAAGAACGCCGGCAAGGTCATGGATCCACTGTTTTCGCTTGGCGAAGCGCGGGGGCTCGCGCCGGCAAAGGAAACGGTTTTCCTCGGGCTCGTTGGCGGCGTGGCGCGTTATGGCATTGCGATTGATCCCGCGGCGATTGAAACCATCAAGGCGCGCGAAAACTTTTTGGCCATCGATCTGCGGTCGATCGCCGTGCAGGGACTGGTCGCGCCGGAGCACCTGCCGCCGCTGGCGCAGGCCAAAGCCATGCTGAGCTGGCATGCGCGCCACCGCTTTTGCGCGAATTGCGGCACGCCGACGGTAACTGTCGATGCCGGCTGGCGGCGCGATTGCGCGGCCTGCAAGACGCAGCATTTTCCGCGCACCGATCCCGTCGTCATCATGCTCGCCGTCAACGGCGACGATTGCCTGCTCGGGCGCCAGGCGCGCTTTGGCACCGGCGTGTGGTCGTGTCTTGCGGGATTCGTGGAACCGGGCGAGACGATCGAGGAAGCCACGCGGCGCGAGACGCTGGAAGAAGCCGGGATCGTCTGCGGCGAAGTGAAATATTTCGCCTCGCAGCCCTGGCCGTTTCCGATGTCGCTGATGATCGGCGCTCACGCGCGCGCGCTCTCGCGCACCATCAAGGTCGATACCAGCGAGCTCGAAGACGCGCGCTGGTTCTCGCGCGCGGATGCCGCCGCGATGCTGATGCGCAGGCATGCCGACGGCTTGTCGACGCCGCCGCCGCTCGCGATCGCCCATCACATCATTCGCGCCTGGGTCGAAGGAGCCGCACTTGGCGGTGCATAAGGACAGCGGCCCCCGCATCCTGTGCGCCGGCATCGTCGTCCTCGACGAAGTCTTTCGCGTCGCACGGATGCCGCCTCGCGACAGCAAGGTCGAGGCCAGCGATTACGTCACCGTCGGCGGAGGCTGCGCGGCCAATGCCGCCGTCGCCATCGCGCGGCTTGGCGGACGCGCGAGCTTCGCCGGCCCGCTCGGCGATGACGATACGGCGGATCGCGTGCTCGCCAATCTTGCGCGCGAGGATGTCGCATGCGCGGGATGCGTTCGCTTGCCCGGCGCGCGGTCGTCGGTGTCCGCCATTCTCGTCGATAGCGACGGCGCCCGCACGATCGCGACCTACACCGACCGCCGGCTCATGTCGGTCGTCCCTGCCGACGCGGCGGCGCTGGTGGCGGGCGCCGATGCCGTGCTTGTCGACAACCGCAGGCCGTATTTCGTGCAGCCGGTCTGCGTCGCCGCGCGTGCGCGGGGAATTCCGGTCGTACTTGACGTCGACAAGGCGACGCATTCAGGCGACGCACTGCTGGCCAGTGCGACGCATGTTATTTTTTCGGGCGAAAGCTTGCGCGCGACCATGGCGACGGACGACCTCGCAGCAGCGCTCCGCCAAACTCATCGGGAGCTGCAACGCTTTGTCGCGGTGACCGACGGCATCAACGACGTTCTCTGGTGCGAAGGCGGTCCGATCGAGGCTCTGCCGGCGTTCAGGATTGCGACGGTGGATACGCTGGCGGCCGGCGACATCTTTCATGGCGCGTTTGCCTTGGCGCTCGCGGAAGGCGTGGCGTCGGCTCAGGCTTTGCGCTTTGCCGCCGCCGCGGCCGCCGTCAAATGCCAGCGCTTCGGCGGCAGCGCCACCGCGCCGACCCGCGCTGAAGTCGAGGCTTTTCTGCGCGCGCGGGGTTAGCTATTTGTTGGGTCGCATTGTCTGCGGCGACACGGTGCGCACCCCCGATCAAGTCGGGGGCAGGCTTTCGGCGAAAAATGCTCCGGGACTATTTCTTGGAAGGGCACGGCGCGCCGCAGGGCGCGCAGGCGCCGGCAAAATCTTCCGGCGAGACCGCGCGGCCAATCGACGGCGACGTCACGTGATCGCTTAGGATGGCGATGATCGCCGCGAGGAGCACGATGGCGTAGAGGATGCGCATGGGCTCACTCCCGCGGCAGGCCGAACCACGGCCGCAGCCGAACGCCGAGCGCGCAGCCGCCAAGCGCGGCGGCAAACCAGACCCAGCCGTGCAGCGATCCCGACGCCACCCCGCCGACGAATGCGCCGATGTTGCAGCCAAATCCGAGCCGCGCGCCCCAGCCCATCAGCAGCCCGCCGATGCCGGCGGCGAGCAACGAACGCGCCGGCGGCCAGGATGCGCGCGCGAATGGCTTGCCGAAGGCCGCCGCC
>JBGPOB010000353.1:0-3771 GCA_041487815.1 Xanthobacteraceae bacterium
ACGTGCGCACCCGCACCGCCCGAGCCTGGCCGCCGGAGGAGTTTATGAAGTTTATCGCCGAGCTGCCGTGACCGCGCCGGGACGGAGCAGCGTCCGTTCCGCGCATCAACCGTTTCGGGCCGCGCCGCTCGCAGGCGATTCTCCCGGTTGACGCAGTCTTGCGACCATCGTGTTCGGAGTGGCTCCCTCGCCTGCCCCGCGACGGCGGACCCTACGTGCAGATTTCTCGGCTATGACGGTCGAAATTCCTTCAGCCGTAAGACGCGAGCGCCGTTCAGCGCGACGAGCGCCGGTCGGTCTTGCGTCCGGATTTTGGGTCGCGGCTCATGAACGCAACGCCGGCGATCCCGCCGTTGCTGCCACTACCGCCATGTCCGCCATGGCCCCCCTCGGGCCGCCGCTGGTGCCGCCGCTCTTGGCGGCGCGCACCGTTGCGATGCGGCTTTCCCCCCTCGGCACGGGCCGGCGCCGACGCGCGCCCATCGCCGCCCGGCGCGGCCTGCGGCCGAGCCTGCCGGGGGTCGGATTGCCGGCTGGTTGATGGGATCGTCATGCGGATGAGCTTCTCAATGTCGCGCAGCAGGGGGGCTTGATCCGCATCGCACAGCGAAATGGCAATGCCGTCGGCGCCCGCGCGCGCGGTGCGGCCGATGCGGTGCACGTAAGTTTCCGGCACCTCCGGCAGATCGAAATTGACGACATGGCTGATGCCGTCGACGTCGATGCCGCGCGCGGCGATGTCGGTGGCGACCAGCGTGCGCACGTTGCCGGCGCGAAACGCGGCCAGCACGCGGTCGCGCTGGTTCTGCGACTTGTTGCCGTGAATGGCCTCGGCCGCGATGCCGGCCCGAACGAGGCTGCGCACGACCTTGTCCGCGCCGTGCTTGGTGCGGGTGAACACGAGCGCGCGGTCGACGGGTTCGCGGTTGAGAACGTCGGCAAGAACGTCGGCTTTTCCCGCGCGGTCGACGCGGATGACGCGCTGCTCAATACGCTCCACGACCGACGCGCTGGGCGTGACCGCGATCTTGACCGGGTCGCGCAGCATCTGATCGGCAAGCTCGACGATGGCTTGCGGCATGGTCGCTGAGAAGAACAGCGTCTGCCGGCTTGGCGGCGTCTTGGCGACGATCTTGCGCACGTCATGGATGAAACCCATGTCGAGCATGCGATCGGCCTCGTCGAGGACGAGGATTTCCACGTTGCCGAGACGTAGCGCGTTTCCCCGCACCAGGTCGAGGAGGCGGCCGGGCGTCGCGACCAGCACGTCGACGCCGTTCAACAGCGAGCGCACCTGCTTGCCCATCGAAACGCCGCCAATGGCGAGCGCGCTGGTGATGCGCAGGTGGCGGCCATAGGCTCGAAAACTGTCGAGTATCTGGCCGGACAGTTCGCGCGTCGGCGAGAGCACCAGCACGCGGCAGGTCTTGGGATCGTGCCGCCGCGGCTGCGCGCGCAGGTGATGCAGGATCGGCAGCGCGAATGCCGCGGTCTTGCCGGTTCCAGTTTGCGCAACGCCGATAACGTCGCGGCGCAACAACACGACCGGGATGGTCTGCGTCTGAATCGGCGTGGGCTTGAGGTATTTTTCGTCCGCGAGCGCACGCAGGATCGGTTCGGCGAGGCCGAATTGGTTAAAAGTGTTCAAGGAGTATTCTTTCAATGAGCGACGGCCCAGCCGCTGCGCTTTGAGCGAGGCGGAATCGTGTCGCGGGGTGGAGACACCCCCGCGTGATCTGGGCTGCCAGTGAGGTGATTTGGTGCGAGCCAGAAACCGCTTGACGGGTGTCCGTACACGCGGCTCGCCAAAACCCCTATCGGGCAAAGCCCCATGGAGTCGTGCGAATCATATGGGGCATAGATGTGTTCGTTTCAAGGCGGGGCCAGCGTTAACCTCTCTTACTTCACCGCATCAGCAGCAATCCCGCCGTAACCATCAGCAAAATGACGCATGTGGTCCCGATAACCGTCGCGATATGGCGCAATCCAAGCGCGGCGACCGCAGCGAACGAGGTTTCGAGGCCGAGCGCGGCAATCGCGAGCAGCAGCCCCCCATTCGCGGCCTGAACCAGCGGCTCCCTGACGGCGGCATAAATCGGAGCGATGGGCGCAAGCATCGGCACGAGGCTGTTGAGGATGCACAGGCCGACGAAGACGAGTGCAAAGACCGGCACCGACGCCTTCATGGCTTCGATCGCCGGGCGCGGACGCGCGAACCACCAGCCGATGGCGACGACCACCGGAAACAACAAGAGGACGCGAAACAGCTTTACGATCACGGCGGCGTTGCCGACGGGCGGCGAGACGGCGTAGCCGGCGCCGGCCACTTGCGCCACATCGTGAATGGTCGCGCCGAGCAGGATCCCGATCGATTGCGCATCGAAGGCGAGCCAGTGGCCAAGCGGCGGATAAAGCAGCATCGCCACCGTCGACAACGTATTGACCGCGACCACGACGAAGGCGACGTCGGCCTGCTTGCCGGGATAGTTGGGCAACACGGTCGCAGTGGCGAGCGTCGCGGACGCACCACAGACCGCGGTTCCCGCTCCCGCGAGCGCGCCGAAGAAGCTGGTCTGGCCGAACGCGCGCGCGAACAAAAATCCGCTCGCGACCGTGACGATCATCGCAACGACGACCAGGAGACCGATCAGCGTCCCCAGCGCCGCGATTTCGCCGAGCGCAATGCGCAGCCCCAGGAGCGCGACCGCGCAGCGCAGCACCGTCTTGACGCAAAAGATCACGCCGGGACGAAATAGCGCGCGGTCCGCGAGCGGATTGAGCGCCATGCCGATAAAGAGCGCGATCACGATCGCCGGGACCGGCGCGATTGGCGCCACAAAGGGCGCGGCGACATAGGCCGCCACCGCGGTCGCGGCAGCAATCGCCACGCCGGGAACGAGCGCGGCGGCGCCGGCGCCAAATGCTGCCGGCGGGACGCCGGACCCTCCGATATTCAGGTCGCCTGCCACGGCATGCCCCGATGAATTGTCCGCGCGCGATGATGTCGCCGCCCCGCATCGCCGCGAAGGCGCGCGCGGGTCAAGCGGATGTTCCCGCGCGATTAAGCCGCAGGCCCGCCGGCAATCGCCAAGCCGCTATCAGCGCGCCGACCGCGATCACGGTCGCGACCAGATAGACGTCGTGCAGCGCTCCCCCGATGGCGTCGCCGACCTCGCCGAGCGTGCGCTCGCCGAGCGCGGCGCGTGCCGCCGGCATCATAAGCTGCTGCACGGCGTCGCGGGCATCGGGCGCGAGTTTCGCTACGCCAAAATTGACAACGGCGCCGCCGAGACCGGCTCCGAGCGCCATGCCGATGGCGCGCAGGAAAATGTTGGTCGACACGATGCCGCCGCGGTCGCCCCAGCCGGCTTCGACCTGCGCCGCGAGCAAGAACGCGGTGTTGCAAAAGCCCATCCCGGTGCCGACCAGCGTCGCCGCGCCGCCGATCCACCAGATCGTCGAGGCGCGGTCGGCGAAGACGAGCAGCAGGCCCGCTGCGATCAGCGCGCCCGCGCCCACGGCGGCGGTGTTGCGAAAGTTGGTGACGGCGAGCATGCGCGCGGCGCCCACCGCCGCAAAACTCCAGGCCACCGACTGCACCGCATAGACGGCGCCGGCGGCGGTCGCGCCCAGCCCCATCACACCCTGCACATAGGTCGGCAGGAATAATGTCGTGCAGGAATAGGCGATGCCGATCCACAGCGCGCCGAAATTGCTGACGCGGATGCTGCGCTCGCGCCACATTGCGAACGGCACGATCGGCTCGCTCGC
>JBGPOB010000354.1:0-3754 GCA_041487815.1 Xanthobacteraceae bacterium
CCAGCGCAATGGCATAGGCGACGGTCAGCATTCCGGCCGCAGTAAGATGGACCTCGTCGGGTGCGCTCAGCGCGGGCGGCAGCGCGAGAATTGTCCCAAGCGTGATTGACGATCCCAGCCCGATCAGAAAGGCGGAGGACGCAATCCATTGACCGTCGAGGAATGCGAGTCCCAGGACGCCGACCAATGTGCCCGAGCCGAATACCAAATACGGCCAGGCGCGATGCAACATGCGCTCGGCCGCCAACGTCAGCACCAAGAGGCCCACAATCTGCGACAGGTTGAGCCACAACAACGCGACGGCGATCAATTCCGCCCGCCCCGTGCCCGTAAGATAATCCGGGAGAACCGCGTTGATCGCAAAATACATGCTGTTGTTGCCGGCAAATGCCAGGCCGAGAATCCACGGCAGCGGGCTTGCCCAGTTCGGCCGCCAACGCATCGCCGCTGCGGTCTTCGTGGCCACCGGTGCCGGGACTTTCCATGCGAGCATGATCGTCACCAGCAGCACGAGTGCGGACCATGCCGCAAGATCGAGGCGCCAGTTATTGCCGAACTGCGACATCACTGTCGGCGTGAACGCCACCGCGATGGTTGCACCGGCAATCATTCCGTTGGTGTAGGCCGCTGTGCCGAGGCCGAGGCGATCGGGCAGCCAGTCGCGCACGAGGCGCGGCAATGCCGGCTGCATGACGGCAACGCCGGCACCCATGACGATGGTGGCGGCGTAGAGCCACCAAACGTTGATCGCCGCGCCGCGCAGCGCGGATGCAATGGCAGCGGTTGTCAAACCAACGAGCAGCGTCGTGCGCGCGCCAAGGCGCGCCACCAGCAGCGAGCCTGGCACCGCCGCCAGCGCAAATAGCGCCAGCGGCAGGCCAATCAGCGCACCGACCTGGGTTTCGTTCAGTTGAAAATCGTCATGCAGCGACGGGATGATGGGCGGTGCCGCAAGAATAGGGATCCGCGAGGCAAGCCCAGCCAGCCCCAACAGGCACAGTGCGGGCAATGCCTGCTGTAGCGGACGGCTGCCGCGCGGCGATGGCAGGTGCATCGGTGAAGAGAACCCATGCCTCGATCACGAGGCTCGCGCTGACGATGCCCGATCTAGAGAGGCAAACGCAACCGACCGGCGGCGCATATCAGCGCCGCAGCACGGCAAAGCCGAAGTCACGGCCCATTTTCTGGACCATGGCAAGCCTGATCCACACCATCGCCACCGATTCGAGGTATCGGCTCATCGTCAAGGGGCCGGCGCAATGGTCGTCTTCGACAAGCCCATGGCTTCGGCAATGATCGAGAAATCCTCGGCGGGAATTTCAAGCTGGCCGAAGCGGAATACATAACCCCAGCTCTGCTTGTTGCGGATAAAACTCAATCGATCGACCAGCGCCCGGATCGGCGCTTCGCGGCACGCCACATAGTTCACATTACGGCGCATCGGCACGAACCCGCCGCCCATATCGAACGCATAGGGTGTGCGCTGCGCGATCCTGCCGATGGCGGTGAACGCCTGGAGCGGGTCGCCGTTGCGCATTGCGCTTCTTGGCGCGTAGAACGCGATCCAGTCGCCTCGCGACAATTTGCGCATGGCCGATGCCTTGCCGTGGCAAAGCTGGCAAAACCCGCCTGCGACGCCGCGTTGAACATGGTCGCGCGAGACGACCCCGATCCAGTAGCGCATGCCGGCCACTTCAGGCCGCGGCCGCGACATCACATTCACGAACGTCAAATTCTGGCAGCTGCAACGTCTTCCAGCCGCGGCTGCCGCCATGCAGCTCCTTGACGCGGTAGCCACGGTCAATCAGCAGCACCGCCGCCGCGGTCACCAAGCCGCACCACGTGTCCCAACAATACAAAATGATCAGCCTATGCTTCGGCAGTGCATCAACGCGGCAGGCGATCTCGCGCTCGGGAATCCACACTGAGCCGGAGATCTGGACGTCAGGCCGGGCGCAGGGTTGCGCACATTGACGAGCACGAAATCCTCACTCGGGCCCGAAGGCCGGCGCTGACCGCCATCGGACTCGCATCGGCTTGCGCCTTGGCGTGGAAATAGTCGTGGACGAGATTGGATTCGTTTTGAGCCGAACTGGTCATGATTGAATTCCCTCGCTAATATCAGGATACGAATAAATTATCAGGATACTGATATAGCGCAAGCCGGGGAATGACGATGCCGCTCCCAGCTACTGCCAACGTCGGCTATGCGTTAAAAAAAGCCCAGCATATTCTGCGGCTTAGCATGGACGACGGGTTGCGCGCGGTGGGGCTGACGACGCCCCAATACGCGGTTTTGGCGGCCCTGGTGGAGGTGCCTGGCCTGTCCGGCGCGGCCCTCGCCCGCCGTTGTTTCGTCACTCCGCAGACGATGACCGGAATCATCGCCAACATCGAGGCCGCCGGCCTGATTGCGCGTGCCGCCGATCCCGCCCATGGCCGCATCATCAAAACCCAATTGACGCTGCAGGGCGCCGCCTTGCTCGCCCGCGCGCATACAATCGTCATGCGCATCGAGGCGCGGATGACGGCTGAGCTCGACCGCGCGGAACGCGAGGCCCTCGCAGACTTGCTCATGCAATGCGCCGACGCGCTCGCGCCATCCGCGCCATCGCGCGCAACCTAAGCGAACGCAAATCCGCGGCCGTCGCGCGCCACCACAAGCATCTTGTGCCGTGGCACGCGGCAAGAACCCGAGTCATTTCCGGCACCTTCGCCGTGTTGCGCCGCCGTTCGTCTCGTGTTAGCAACCGCTTGATTTCTGGGGGGTTTAAGCCTTTTTTCACGATACCCCCGAATTCGAGAATCCCTTGACAGCCAAGGGTTTGCGCCAGTCCTTGCGACGGTAGCGAGCCCGCGATGTCGGTCCAGCGAAGAAGAAACGCGACGTGGCAGGCGCAGAACCGATCGTTTCCGGAATGGCGGGGCGTTACGCGAACGCTCTGTTCGAACTGGCGCTTGAAGGCAATGCCATCGACGCCGTACTGGCGGACCTGCGGAATTTCGATGCCCTGCTTGCAGCAAGCGCCGATCTTACGCGCCTCGTCCGCAGTCCCGTTTTCACCGCCGAAGAACAGGCGAAAGCGCTCACCGCCGTGCTCGACAAGGCCGGCATCGGCGGTCTCGCCGCAAAATTCCTGAAAGTCGTCGCCTCGAACCGGCGCCTGTTCGCCGCGCGCGACATGGTGAAAGCATTTCGCGCGCTTGTCGCCCGCCACAAGGGCGAGGTGACCGCCGAAGTCACGGTTGCCGACCAGCTCGGCGACGCGCGTCTGAACGAAATTCGGAACGCGCTCAAGTCGGTGACCGGCAAGGACATCCAGATGGACGTCACTGTCGATCCCGCGATCATTGGCGGCCTCGTCGTCAAGCTCGGCAGCCGCATGGTCGACACTTCGCTGCGCACTAAGCTCAATGCGATCAAGCACGCGATGAAAGAGGCAGGCTGATGGACATCCGCGCCGCGGAAATTTCCGCGATCCTGAAGGATCAGATCAAGAATTTCGGCATGGAGGCGGAAGTCTCCGAAGTCGGCCAGGTGCTCTCCGTCGGCGACGGCATCGCGCGCGTCTACGGTCTCGACAATGTGCAGGCCGGCGAGATGGTCGAGTTCGAGAACGGCGTGCGCGGCATGGCGCTCAATCTCGAGAGCGACAATGTCGGCATCGTGATTTTCGGCAACGACCGCGAGATCAAGGAGGGCCAGACCGTCAAGCGCACCGGCGCGATCGTCGACGTGCCAGTCGGCAAGGGG
>JBGPOB010000355.1:0-3751 GCA_041487815.1 Xanthobacteraceae bacterium
CGAGGCGTTCAAATCTGGCTAGGTCGATGACACTCATCTCTGGCTTTCAGCAGACGCCGGGGCCGATTGCGCTGCGGTCTTTTGTCATATTCTACCGATATGCAATGGGCAAGTTGATCCATGACCGAGGTCAATGTTCGGGCCAGGGCGATCGCGTATCCGAGTCAATGAGCACGATGCCAACGGGCGGACCTTGCCGGCACCTTGATCGATCATCGTGAGTGCTCGGTTTCTCTATTTCACCCAGCCCCGCCGCCGCAACTCCGCCGCAACGACCCGTGCTACGCCGCCGCCGCCGGAGATGCCAAAATGCCCGTTGCAATCAGCCGGCACCGCGTAAAGCTCGCAAGGGCTGTGCGGACCGAGCGCGGCGAGCAGGGCAGGGCCGGCATCGAACACATCGATTTTGCGGGCCGACATTGCCTCCACCAGCGGAGCGTATTCGAAGGCGCCAAATTGCTCGCGCGCGCGGAAACTGCTGGCGGCGGGCAGCATCATCACGAGCACACGCTTGCCGCGCTGCTGCGCTTCGCGTGCGAAGGCCTCGGCGATGGCTGCGGTCAGCAGCATCGCGCCCGAGGGATGATCGCGCTCGTAGAAGTCGGCCCATGACGGCTTTCCGGTGAAACGCGTGTGCACGCGCGGCATCATGGCGAGGTGAATGGCGCTGAACGTGTAGGGAAAGCGTGCTGTCACCGGGCCGTCGCGTGTGTCGGGCAGGAGATAATCGTGCGGTATGATGCGCACCGGGTCGCGATGCAGCTTGATAAAACCGGCCAAGTCGATTTTGGGTCGTGGAATCCAGACGAGCCTGCCCGCGCCATCGAGCATGAAGCGTCCCTTGAGCCAGCGCGGATGTGGATTGGAGCCGATGAATGCGCGGTACTGGCTGACATTGCGCATTGCGTTCTCGGGAAAGATGCCGAGCATCACGACAGGCGCTTCGTCACCCGTGTTGCGACGGAAGCGTACCAAGGCTTGATCGGTTCCATAGCCCGACACGCCGTAGTTGGCGACACGACATCCCATAAGTCGCGACATTTGTTCGATCCAGCCATCGTTCAACGGAATGTCGTCGCCCCAGACGAATGAATCGCCATAGGCGGATGCGCAGGCGTGGCCGGGTTCGGGGAAGTAGGGGTTTTGCTTGGCGCCGGAACGATCCCGCGGCGGCTCGGTCATCTCCTTTGGCGACGGCCAGCCGATCGCGTCATCCCATTCGCCGGCGCTGTTGGCCCAAATCTGCGGCAGCCGGCCGAGATCGGGGTTCCAGACCAGGAAATGCGCACTCAAATTCTTGACGAACCGTAGGAAAAGCGCCGAGCCGCCTTCAGCGACGGCCAACAGCATCAGGATCAACGTCAGCCATAACACGATCGATTTCGGCGAAGGGGGTCTGCGTTCGGCCAAAATGCAGCAACTCCGACTGAAAGCTCTGGATCACCGAGCAAGGAAATGGGACGGAACGACGTTCCAATATATACGAGCGCGTTCCCATGCGAACGGCGCCTTGGCAAGTTCTGGGCGCTTGTCGCGAGCCTCGCAGTCAATCGAGCTCGAAGGCCGAGCTGTAGTCGCGCTTGAGGCTTGGATCCTGGTCGGATTTCCGCATGACACAATTGCCGACCACCAGGAGTTCGAGTTCATTGCCCATGAAGCAGCGGAAGGCGTCTTCCGGCGTGCAGACGATCGGCTCGCCGCGGACGTTGAAGCTGGTGTTGACCAGCACCGGGCAGCCGGTGCGCTCCTTGAATTTTGTCAGCAGGCGGTGGAACAGCGGATCGGTGTTGGCGTGCACGGTCTGAATGCGCGCCGAATAATCGACGTGCGTGACAGCCGGGATTTCCGAGCGCGGGACGTTGAGCTTGTCGATGCCGAACAGCGCCTGTTCGGCATCTGTCATAGTGCGGCGGCGATCCTTGCGCACGTCGGCCACGATCAGCATGTAGGGGCTGTCGGCATCGAGCTCGAACCAGTCGGCCACGTCCTCGCGCAGCACCGACGGTGCGAACGGCCGGAAGCTCTCGCGATATTTGATCTTCAGATTTAGATTGCGCTGCATGGTGGGCGAGCGCGGATCGCCCAGGATTGAGCGCGCACCGAGCGCGCGCGGACCGAACTCCATGCGTCCCTGGAACCATCCGACGGCTTGCTGGCCGGCCAGCGCGTCGGCGGCCGTTTCCACCATCGCGTCTTCGCTGACGGCTTGGAAGCGTGCACCGACCGCGCCCAGCCGCTTTTCGATGTCCGCCTGCCGGTAACTCGGGCCGAGCAACGAGCCGGCCATGCCGTCGCCGCCGTTCGGCTGGCGCGGCTGCCCGTTGTAGAGATGGACGGCCGCGAGCGCCGCGCCGACCGCGCCGCCGGCATCGCCGGCGGCGGGTTGGATCCAGATGTTATCGAAGATGCCCTCACGCAGCACCTTGCCGTTGGCGACGCAATTGAGCGCCACGCCGCCGGCGAGGCAGAGATTGCGAGCGCCGGTCTTCTTCGCAAGCGAGCGCGTCAACCGCAGCACCGCCTCCTCCAGCACCGCCTGGATCGAGGCAGCGATGTCCATGTGGAACGGTGTGAGCAGCTTGTCCGGTGCGCGCACGGGCTGGCCGAACAATTGCGAAAACCGTGCGTTCGTCATCGTCAGACCGGTGCAATAGTTGAAATAAGACATATCGAGCCGGAACGATCCGTCCGGCTTCAGGTCGATGACATTATCGAGGATGAGCTTTGCGTATTTCGGCTCGCCATAGGGCGCGAGCCCCATGACCTTGTATTCACCGGAATTCACCTTGAAGCCGGTGTAATAGGTAAAGGCCGAATAGAGCAGGCCGAGCGAATGGGGGAAATAAATCTCCTGGAACATCTCCAGGCGATTGCCGGAACCCATCGCTGCCGACGTTGTCGCCCATTCGCCGACGCCGTCCATGGTGAGCACGACGGCCTCGTCATAGGGCGACGGGAAAAACGCCGAGGCGGCGTGGCTCAGGTGATGCTCGCAGAACAGCAGGCGTTCGCCAGGGTCGAAGTCGTCGCCGAACTGCCGCAGTTCTTGCCGCAACAGCGACTTCTGGAACAGCTTCTCGCGCAGCCAAACCGGAATGGCCATCTTGAATGACAGAAAACCTCGCGGCGCCATCGCGACATAAGTTTCCAGCAGGCGTTCGAACTTGAGAAAAGGCTTGTCGTAAAACACGACATGGTCGAGCTCATCGAGCCGGACATTGCCTTCCTGCAGACAATAGGTGATGGCATTCTTGGGAAACGACGGATCGTGCTTCTTGCGGGTGAAGCGTTCCTCTTGGGCTGCGGCGACGACGCGGTCGTCCTCGACCAGCGCCGCCGCGCTGTCGTGATAGAAGGCCGATATGCCGAGGACGCGCATCGATCTCTGTTTAGAACAGCGTGTAGATGAAAGGCGCGACCGCCGAACCCTTGGTCAGCACCACGAGGCCGCCGAACACCACCATCATGATCAGGATCGGCAGCAGCCAGAATTTCTTTCGCACGCGCATGAAGCGCCAGAGCTCGGCCAGAAAGTCCATGGTCTATGCCTCTAGAATTGATCCTTCATTGTCTCGGGTTTCGGTCCGGGCGGTTGCCGCGCGATCCAATAGCTAGCACTATCGGGCTCGACCTTGAGCCGCAACGGATCCTTCCCCATCGTCCGCATGATGAGCCCGGTCGGCAGCACCGCCCCGTAGAACACCAGCCCCATGACTATGGGATTGACCACGGCGTGCAGCAGCAGGCCGAA
>JBGPOB010000356.1:0-3744 GCA_041487815.1 Xanthobacteraceae bacterium
ACCAGGCCGATGTCGTGCGCGCGACCTTCACCGACGGCGGCAACGTTCCGCGCATTCCGCCGGTGCGCGTGGGCGGCGGCGTGTTCTATCGCGACGCCCGTTGGCTCGCGCGCGTCAACCTTCTGCACGGTTTTGCGCAGAACAATATCGCCGCGGTCGGAGAAACGCCGACCGGCGGATACAACGATCTGCGCGCCGAGATCAGCTACACGACCAGGCTGACGCCTGCGGATTTCGGCGCGCGCGAGATCACGGTGGGGCTCGCCGGCACCAACCTGCTCAATGAGGACATCCGCAGCCACGTTTCCTACACCAAAGACGAGGTGCTGCTGGCGGGCGCGGGCGTGCGCGCGTTTGCGAACGTGCGGTTCTGAGCGCGGCAAGGGGGTCATCGGGCGCGACGGCAAAAAAGCCGAATTTCTCGATATATAATCCAGTGAGCGGCTGATTCATCGCCCGCGCGACAATTGCAAGGAGCCCCGCATGCGCCGGTATCCGATCCTGCTTGGATTTTGCATCGCAGTCGTCGCTGTTGGCGCGTTCCCCGCCGCCGCGGCGGAAATGCCCCCGCGCAAGGCCGGCCTGTGGGAATTGAAGATGATCTTCGCCCGCAACGCGCCGCCAACAATCATGCAGCAATGCACGGACGCGGAAACCGACAAGCTGATGCATTCGGCCTCGGGCGGAACCGGGCAGGAGACCTGCGCGAACCGCGACATCACCAATGTGGGCGGCCAGATGGTGATCGATTCGGTCTGCACCATCGGCGGCAAGACCATCACCTCGCACGCGGTCATCACCGGCAGCCTCGACTCGGCCTACGTCATGAACGTCACGACCAAGTCGGAGGGCGGGCCGCTGCGGCCGGGCGAAGTCGGCGACCTCAATATGACCCTCGAAGGCAAGTGGCTCGGGCCCTGCAAAGCGGACCAGCGGCCCGGCGACATGATCATGCCCGGCGGCATGAAGATGAACGTGCGCGATTTCCAGAACGTACGCCCGCCGGGCGGGGCAGGCGGGCAGGGCGGTGGCCCCGGCGGGCCGGGCGCGCCGGGTGGAACTGGCGGACCAAGTGGCCCGGGTGGAGCGCCGCGTTAGGACGCACTTCTGAAAGATTCACCGCTCTCGCCGCGAGCACGCTTACCCTCTCCCCTTGAGGGAGAGGGTGGGCATCCGAGCGTCCTGTCCGCCGTAGCTTCAGCGAAGGCGGACGCGAGGATGACCGGGTGAGGGGTTGTCTTCGTAAAAACCCTCACCCGGCTCAGACTTCGCTTCGCTCAGTCCTCGCCACCCTCTCCCTCAAGGGGAGAGGGTAGAGCGGAGCCAGCCGAAAATGAGAAAGTAATCAGCCCCACGTCACCTTGTGGCGCGCGAGCACCGCGCGCACGGCTTCGACGAGCTTTGCCTCCGCCACCGTGACCTGCGCCTCGGCCTGTTTCTGCAAATGCGCGGCGCGCGCGGCCTCGCCCTTGGCCAGTTCCGCGCCGACGATGAGGTCCTTCACCGTCACCTCGCCCTTGGCCTTCTCGTCGCCGCCCTGGATGACGACGCAGGGCGAATTGCGCTTGTCGGCGTATTTGAGCTGGTTGCCGAAATTTTTCGGATTGCCGAGGTAGAGCTCGGCGCGGATGTTTGCTGCGCGCAGCGCCGCCACCATCTTCTGATAGTCGGCGATGCGGTCGCGATCGAACATCGTGACAACGACCGGGCCGAACGCCGGCTTGGTGTCGATCTTCTTGAGATGTTCGAGCGCGGCCTGCAGGCGCGAGACGCCGATGGAGAAACCCGTCGCCGGCACGACCTCGCCGCGAAAGCGCGCTACGAGGCCGTCATAGCGTCCACCGCCGCCGACGGAGCCGAAGCGCACCGGGCGGCCTTTGTCGTCCTTGGTGTCGAGCAGCAGTTCCACTTCGTAGATCGGGCCGGTGTAGTACTCGAGGCCGCGGACGACGGAAGATTCAAAGACAAGCCGGTTGTATTCATACCCCGACGCCCAAACAACGTCAGCAATTGCTCTCAACTCGTCGACGCCTTGCAGTCCGATCGCAGAATTCGCGACCTCTAAACTCCAATGATCGAACGAAGCATTCCATCCAGCTTTTGGTGCAAGTGGACCCGTATGCCCGACCGCCAGTCTTGTCCCAAGATAGCTCATTATGCTGTCGGCCTGTGCTAAACTGAGATTGGCACCTTTGGTAAAGTCGCCACTCTCATCTTTCCGTCCTGCGCCTAGCAACTGACGGACGCCCTCGGGCCTAAGCCGATCCAACTTGTCGACTGCCCGCAACACCGTGAGCCGCCTGCCGGCATTCTCCTCCCCGCCAAGCCCAATGCTTTCCATCACGCCATCCAGAACCTTTCTATTATTCACCTTCACCACATACTGCCCGCGCTCAAATCCCAACGCCTCCATCGTGTCCGCCGCCATCATGCACATCTCGGCATCGGCCGCGGGCGAGGCTGAGCCCACCGTATCCGCATCGAACTGCATGAACTGGCGGAAGCGGCCCGGCCCCGGCTTCTCGTTGCGGAACACCCAGCCGTAGCGGTAGCTGCGATAGGGCAGGACAAAATCCTCTTTGCCGATCTTGTCCGCGACGTAGCGCGCCAGCGGCGCGGTCAGGTCGTAGCGCAAGCTCAACCACTGTTCGTCGTCGTCCTGAAACGAGAACACGCCTTCGTTGGGCCTATCCTGGTCGGGCAAAAACTTTCCGAGCGCGTCAGTGTATTCGATCGCCGGCGTCTCCACCGGCTCGAAGCCGTAGAGTTCAAAAACGCTGCGGATTTTCTCGATCAGGTCCCGCGTCGCCGCGATCTCCGCCGGCCCGCGGTCGGCCAATCCGCGCGGCAGCCGCGATTTCAGCTTGTTGGGTTTTTTGGGCGTGTCGGACATTATAGCGTGGTACCAGCCGCAATTTGTAACAGCAAGCGCACCAAAAACGTCGCAGGATGTGTGAGCGGTCGGCGCGCCGCCCACTCTTCCACCCTCCCCTGGACGGGGAGGGTCGCGAGCGAAGCGAGCGGGGTGGGGTGATGCTGCTTTGAAAATACGCCACCCCACCCCGACCGCCTTCGCTGCGCTCAGGCGGCCGACCCTCCCCCTCCAGGGGAGGGTAGCGCCGCGCTTGTTGAACATCTCAATGGTCTGCGATCATGTTAAGTCACATCGGCTCGAACCGCGGCAATCGTTCATGAACAAACCCATGCCTGCCCCCAACGACCTCGAAGCCTTCTGGCTGCCGTTCACGCCCAACCGCGCGTTCAAGGCGGCGCCGCGGCTTCTCGCGCGCGCCAAGGACATGCACTACGAGACGACCGACGGCCGCCGCGTGCTCGACGGCTGCGCGGGCTTATGGTGCTGCAACGCCGGCCACAACCGCGACCCGATCGTCGCCGCGATCCAGCGCCAGGCCGCCGAACTCGACTACGCCCCGCCGTTCCAGTTCGCGCACCCGAAAGCGTTCGAGCTGGCGAGCCGCATCGCCGCGCTGGCGCCGGCCGCACTCGATCATGTTTTCTTCGCCAATTCCGGCTCGGAAGCCGTCGATACCGCGCTGAAAATAGCGCTCGCCTATCACGCGATCCGCGGCGAAGGCGCGCGCACCCGGCTGATCGGGCGCGAGCGCGGCTATCATGGCGTCGGCTTCGGCGGCATTTCGGTTGGCGGCATCGTCAACAACCGCAAACTCTTCGGCACTTTGCTCGCCGGCGTCGATCATTTGCCTTCGACCTACGATCGCGAGC
>JBGPOB010000357.1:0-3739 GCA_041487815.1 Xanthobacteraceae bacterium
ATGCGGCCTGGAAGCGGCCGAAGATCGGATGACGGAGTACAAGGCAACGGCCGACTACGCCAAGGCTCAGGATACCGGCCGTCGGGCTGACGGAAAAGTTACGGTTCAAGCCGCGGAGTAGCTTATACCTTCGCCAACATCGACAAACGGGACAGATGGCGTGCGCCCCTGTCCGCAACGTGAGGACCAAGAGGAGCACCGATGGCAAAGCAACGGATCAGCTACGTTCCGCTCGAAAAAATGGATGCGGAGATGCGCAAGGAAATGGAGCGCTGCCAGCGCGAAGGCACGCCGCGTCCGGAATCGACTGCAGTGCGCGCGCACGTACCGGCGGCGTTCTGGTTCTTCGCCAATTCCTGGCGCGATCTGTTCCGCAATGGCGTCGCCGATCATGCGCTGAAGGAATTGTGCCGGCTTTACGTTTCGCGCTCGGTGCAGTGCGAATATTGCGGCAATCAGCGCTCGGTCAAAGCCACGAGCACGGGCGCGGTGATCGAAGATCACGTTCTCGACCTGCTCAATTTCGAAAAGTCGACCAAGTTCAACGATCGGCAGAAGGCTGCGCTGGCTTATGCCGAGGCGATTACGTGGCACCTCAACACCGACGACGCCTTCTGGGATCGTCTGCACAAGAATTTCAGCGAGCCGGAGCTTGTGGAAATCGGCTGCATGATCGGGCTGACGCTTGGTCAGCAGAGCTGGCTCCGGCTGCTCAACATCGAGCATCACGAAGTGCTTGCGGGAACCGACGCATCGATGGCGCCGGGCTATGAAAGCGTGGACAAGCTGAAGGCGACCAAATCGGCCTCGGATTATTGGGCGAAGTCAAAGGCCGCCGCCGACCGCGCCGGCAACGTCGCCTAGTCAAGGCGCAGATGCGCGATTGAAGTCGAGGTTGTGTCCGATGACTGGGACTACGCAGATCGAACCTCCCGGCAGCGCCGTTCCCAAGGCGCCTTCGCCGGGAGTACCGCCGCACGCGCAGCTGATCCGCATCGGCATCGGCATTTGGGCATCGCGCGCACTTTACGCGGCCGCGCGGCTTCGGCTTGCGGATCTTGTCGCCGAGGGCCCGCGCACGTCGGCGGATCTGGCGAAAGCGACCAAGACTCACGAGCCATCGCTCTACCGGCTGATGCGTACTTTGGCCGGGATGGGCGTTCTTACCGAAACCGAACCCCGGCGATTCGCGCTCACGACCCTCGGTGCCGCACTCAAAAGCAACGCTCCAGGCGCGGCGCGCGCCACGATCATGACGCTCGCCGGCGATTGGCAATGGCGCGCATGGGGCGAATTTCTGCATAGTTTGCAGACCGGAAAATCCGGGATCGACAAGGTGTGGGGCAAGCCGCTGTTTGAATTTCTCGCGGATCACGCCGAAGAAGCTGCCGATTTCAGCGAAGCCATGGTTGGGCGCCACGGCCACCAGCCGCCTGCCATCGCCGCTGCCTACGATTTCGCGAACTTCAAGACATTGGTCGATGTCGGCGGCGGTACGGGCAACTTGCTGACGACGCTGCTGCGCGCAAATCCAAACCTTCGCGGTGTTCTGTACGATCTTCCGCATGTCATTCCCGAAGCGCGCAAACGCGTCGATGAGCGCCACGTTTCCGATCGCTGCGATCTCGTGGCTGGCGATTTCTTTAAGGGCGTACCGCCGGGGCATGATGGATATGTTCTGTCCCACGTCCTGCATGACTGGAACGACGAGCAAAGCATCGCCATCCTGCGACAATGTCGCCGCGCGATTGGAACCGACGGGCGATTGCTGATTGTCGAAATCGTTCTGCCGCCCGGCGATGCGCCGCACGACGGCAAATATCTTGATTTGCTGATGCTGACCGTGACCGGCGGCGTCGAGCGCACTGCGGCGGAGTTTGAAAGGCTGCTGTCGGCGGCCGATTTCCGTCTCAGCCGGATTGTTCCGACGGCGACGGAACAAAGCATCGTCGAGGCGGTGGCGGCATAGCAATCTGAATTGCTACGGCTGAAAAAAGAGCGCGACGGATACGTTGCCGCACCAGGAGGGGACGAACATGAAATGGTACATTGACGCTTCGGCACTCGACGCGGCGGGGCGGGTGATCATCGCGCTGTTCTTCTTGTGGGTCGCGATCACCAATCTTTCCAAGGCACGTATCAAGGATCACATCGATCGGTTGACGCTCTACAAGGCGCCGGCGCCGGTGGCCGTGTTCTGGATCGGCGAGGCGTTGAGCATCGCCAGCGCGTTGATGGTGCTCACCGGCTGGAACGCCAAGTACGGCGTCTATGGGCTGATACTATTCATCGTGCTGGCGACGGCCTTGCTGCTGCGCTTCTGGCAGGCGCCCAATCCGATTGCGCGCAACGGTATGCGTCTCGCGATGCTAAGCAACACCGCGATCTTCGGGGGCCTATTGTTGTTGCTGCAGAATGTGAGCTGAGACCTGCATGGACCGGAAAACGACGCCGTCGCCGCGCCTCGATCCGCTTCCGCCGTCGCATTCGCCGGAACTGAAGGAGCAGTTCGATTCCTTCTTCAAGTCGCTCGGGTTCGTTCCGAACAGCGTTCTGACCATGCAGCGAAAGCCCAAGCTCGTTCGCGCATTCGTGGCGATGCAGGCCGCAATCTGGGATCCGGAAAGCAAGGTCGACCGCGGCTTCAAGCGCATTCTCGCGCATGTGGCGAGCCGCACCGCGTGCGACGAATACAGCATGGCGCATACCGCGAGCGGCGCCCTGCATTTCGGCGTCGACGAAAAGAAACTGCTGGCGGCGTGGGACTATCGAACGAGCCCGCTCTACAGCGCGGCCGAAAAGGCCGCGCTGGATGTTGCCGTCGCGGCGGGTTCGATACCCAATGCGGTGACGGACGCAATGTTTGTCGAGTTGCGCAAGCATTGGACCGAGGAAGAGATCGTGGAAATTGTCAACGTCGTGGCGATGGCGGGTTTCCTGGCGCGGTGGAATACGACGATGGTGACGCCGCTGGAGGAGGAACCGACGAAGGTCGGCGACGAATATCTTGCGCCGCGTGGATGGACCGGCGGCGCGCATCGGCGCTGAGCGTCCTAGTTCGCGTCCAGTTCAGGATATCGCCGGAAAATCCCGTATTCGTTGAAGGCGATGCGGCGCGGCGAGGCGAGATAAGCCGCGATCCGCGGCCGTTTTTCTACCGCATCCCGCACGGCCACCGACAGAGGAATATCCCTCTCGATCTTCTTCATCGCCTTCGGAAACGCGTAGCGCAGGCCGGTGATCGTCTGAAACAGCGAGAGGTCGGGATAGGTTGGCGATCGTCCGACCAGGTGTTTGCCGCCGTTTCGCTCAAGCACCTCCTCGAAGTAACCGAGGAATTTTGGTGCGCGGTTCTTCAGAAAATCCTCGGTGCGGCGCTTCGCTTCCTTCTTCTGTTCGTCGTAGTAGAGGTTCGAGGCGATCGGATGATGCGTATCGTGAATTTCCTTGACGAAATCCGTGAACGTCAGCTGCAGAGAATGAGTCCACAGCCGTCCGGCCTCTGCCTTCGGCGCCAGCTTGTGGCGCGCGCCGAGGAACAGAAGAATGTTGGCGACGTGGCTAATGTATTGGTTGCCGACTTTGAGGATGGGCGGCGCGAACGGCACCGTTTTCATCGACGCGTCGAGAATTCTCGAAATAGAATCGCGGCCGCCTTTGTCGCCGCGCGCCACGTCAACGTAGTCCGCGCCTGCTTCTTCCAGGGCGAGCCGGACGAACTCGCCGCGTCCCTGAATTG
>JBGPOB010000358.1:0-3718 GCA_041487815.1 Xanthobacteraceae bacterium
AAATGAAAAATCAGCTCGCAGCCGCGCACATGGACGACAAGGTGCTCAAGCGCCAGGTCGCCATCATCAATTCGATGACGCCGCGGGAGCGGCGCAACCCGGATGTGCTGAAAGCGAGCCGCAAGAAGCGTGTCGCCGCCGGCTCCGGCACGCGGGTCGAGGAAATCAACAAGCTGTTAAAGATGCACTGGACCATGGCCGACGTCATGAAGGCGATGGGATCGGGCAAGCGCGGCCCGATGGCGGGCCTCGCCAACATGATGGGATTGGGCGGCGGCATGCCGTCGCCGGAAGAGATGCAAAAACTCGCCGAGAAAATGCCGGGCGGATTGCCGTCTGGGATGCCGGGCGCGCCGTCGCTGCCGCCGGCCATGCCAGGGCTGCCGGCGAAATTTCCCGGCGGGCTCCCGGGATTGGGAGCGCCAAAAATGCCGGGTGGTTTTCCCGGATTTGGAAAAAAGAAGTGATCACCGTTTTAACCAACTTCAGCGAACGAAAGGAAATCTAATGCCAGTCGTCATCCGCATGGCTCGCGCCGGAACCAAGAAGCGGCCGTTCTATCATGTCGTGGTCGCCGACAGCCGCGCGCCGCGCGACGGGCGCTTCATCGAGCGCCTTGGCTACTTCAATCCGCTGCTGCCGAAGGACAACAAGGACCGGCTGAAGGTCGATTTCGAAAAAGTGAAGGCGTGGCTCGCCAAGGGTGCGCAGCCGTCAGACCGCATCATGCGCTTCCTCGACGCCGAAGGCATTCGCAAGCGCGAGCCGCGCAAAAATCCGACGCGCGCCATTCCGCGCAAGGTACGCAAGGCCAACGCGGAAGCTGCCAAGGCCAACGCCGAAGCCGCCGCCCAGGAAGCTGCAGCAAAACCGAAGCCTGCCGCGGACGCCGCGCCGGCGGCTAGCTAAAGTCTCGCCGGGAATTCAGTTCAACGCTCTCCCCTCGAGGGAGAGGGTGCCGAGAGAGCGAAGCGAACGAGGCGGGTGAGGCGGGTTCCCCATGACAAAAACACCGCGCAAGCGCCACCCCTCACCCCGGCTCGCTCCGCTTGCCACCCCTCTCCCTCAGGGGGAGAGGGGAACGTCTGCGCATGCGGAGAGAAAGCCCCGCATCCGCATCGGCCGCATCGGCGCGCCGCACGGCGTTCGCGGCGAGGTCAAGCTGTGGTCCTTTACGGCGGACCCGATGGCGATCGCCGCCTATGGCGTGCTTGAGAACGCGGACGGCTCACGCACGCTTGAAATCGAGACGCTGCGGTCGGCAACGGAATTTCTGGTCGCCCAATTCAAGGGCATTGCAAACCGGGCAGCCGCCACGAAGCTGCGCAATCTCGACCTCTACGTCGCGCGCGATCGGCTACCGGATATCGGCCAGGGCGACGAGTATTATTTCGCCGATCTTGTCGGTCTTGCCGCCATGGATCGTGCGGGCGTCAGGCTTGGTGAAATCGTCGCCGTGCATAATTTTGGCGCGGGCGACTTGCTGGAGCTCAAGCTCACGGACGAGCGCGATACCAGGCTGATCCCGTTTACCGAGGCCACGGTACCGGAGATCGACATCGCCGGCGGCAGGGCGGTTGTTCAATTGCCCAACGAAATCGATGCCTCACCTGAAAGCGAAGCCTGACATGTGGCGCGCGTCGGTCATCACGCTGTTTCCGGAAATATTTCCAGGGCCACTGGGCGTAAGTCTCGCCGGCAAGGCGCTGGCGGCGCGGACCTGGGCACTCGATACCGTCGATATCCGGTCCTACGCGACCGATAAGCATCGCACCGTGGACGATACGCCCGCCGGTGGCGGGGCGGGCATGGTGCTCAAACCGGATGTGTTGGCGCGCGCAATCGACGCCGTCGCGGACAGTCAAGCCAAGGATTTGCGGCCGCGGCTCTTGATGTCGCCGCGCGGCGCGCCGCTCTCGCAAGCGCGTGCGGCGGCGCTCGCGCGCGGTCCAGGAATCGTGGTCGTCTGCGGCCGCTTCGAAGGCGTGGATGAGCGCGTCATCGCCGCGCGCAAACTCGAAGAGGTTTCCATCGGCGATTATGTGCTCTCCGGCGGCGAGATCGCCGCGCTGGCGCTGATCGACGCCTGTGTGCGGCTCTTGCCCGGCGTGGTCGGCGCGCAGGCATCGGTCGTGGACGAGAGCTTTTCCGGCGGCCTGCTCGAATACCCGCAGTACACCCGGCCGCAGGTGTGGGAGGGCCGCTCCATTCCCGATGTGCTGGTTTCCGGCGACCACGCCAAGGTGGAAGCCTGGCGGCGGGCCGAGGCCGAGCGGCTGACCCGCGAGCGCCGGCCCGACCTGTGGGCGGCGTATCAGGCTCGCCGGATGCCCAAAAAGCCCGCTCCAAAAGGGTGACAAAGCGGCCTACTTGGCGTAGAAGCACCGCGAATTCGAAACGGATCGGGCCGCCGACGGCAGCGCGTAAACAGGCTGAGTGGTTACCGGTCAGCCGCCCGGATTGCGCGCCACCTAGTGTGTTCGCGCAGTCTGACGCAAAACCGGGTTCCACTTTTGCTGACCGCGCTCAGTGTCCCGGCGTAACCGACGGAGAATCCCCATGAATCTCATTCAAGAGCTCGAAAAAGAGCAGGTGGCGAAGCTTTCCGCGGGCAAGGAAATCCCGGATTTCGCGCCTGGCGACACCGTGCTGGTCAACGTCAAGGTGGTCGAAGGCGAGCGCACCCGCGTGCAAGCCTATGAAGGCGTCTGCATCGGCCGCGCGGGCGCCGGCCTCAACCAGAATTTCACCGTCCGCAAGATTTCCTACGGTGAGGGCGTCGAGCGCGTGTTTCCGCTGTATTCGCCGATGATCGATTCGATCAAGCTCATCCGCCGCGGCAAAGTCCGCCGCGCCAAGCTTTATTATCTGCGCGGCCGCCGCGGCAAGTCCGCGCGCATTGTCGAAAAGCAGGGCAGCGAGAGCGAGCCGGCTGCGGCCAAATAGGCCTGCGCCCAAGCCGCGCGTCGGTCGCAGCCGTCAAGTTTCGCCGGAATGCGAATTCGCGGCGCGCAAGCATGCGGTTGTGTGCCTTTTCCTCCGCCGTCTGAATGATTAAAACGCACGTGGACTGACAGGGCAATTGCGAGATGGCCGAGCCGCGTACGCTTTACGACAAGATCTGGGACGACCATCTGGTCGATGAAGAGCCGGACGGCACGTGCCTGCTCTACGTCGACCGCCACCTGGTCCACGAGGTGACAAGTCCGCAGGCGTTCGAGGGGTTGCGGCTCTCCGGCCGCAAGGTACGCGCGCCGGAAAAGACGTTGTGCGTTGTCGATCACAACGTACCCACAACCGACCGCAGCAAACCAAACCCCGATCCGGAGAGCGCGGCCCAGATCGCCTATCTCGCCGAGAACGCAAAAATCTTCGGGCTCGAATACTACGACGCGTTCGACAAGCGTCAGGGCATCGTCCACATCATCGGGCCCGAGCAGGGCTTCACCTTGCCGGGCACGACAATCGTGTGCGGCGACAGCCACACCGCGACCCATGGCGCGTTTGGCGCGCTGGCCTACGGCATCGGCACGTCCGAGGTCGAACACGTGCTCGCCACCCAAACGCTCATTCAGCGCAAGACAAAAAACATGCAGGTGGAGGTCGACGGCAAGTTGCCGCCCGGCGTCACGGCCAAGGACATCATCCGCGCCATCATCGGCGAGATCGGTGCCGCCGGCGGCATTGGCTACCCGATCGAATATGCCGGCGAGGCGGT
>JBGPOB010000359.1:0-3704 GCA_041487815.1 Xanthobacteraceae bacterium
AGGCCTGTCGGTGAGCGCGATCGGACGTGCGATCGTGATCATTCCCTCCTGCACGACCCCGACATTTTCGAAGATGCCCGTGATCTGATAGGCGACCCAGCCGGACATGCTGACGATCTGCCATGCCAGCGGCAGCGCCGTTGCCACCATGCCGATTTCGATCTCACCGCGCGTCCACAAATAAATCGCAAGCCCGCCGTTGCCGACGGTCAACATCGCGTTGAGCACCGCGAGGCAAAATCCAAACTGCGTATTGAGCCGCAGCGAGTCGTAGAATTTGCCGGTGTGCTCCTCGATCGTGTCGCGGACGTAGCTATCCTCTTCGTGCGGCCGCGCGAACAGTTTGACGGTGAGGATGTTGGTATAGCTGTCGACGATGCGGCCGGTGAGTTTCGACCGCACCTCGGTCATGTCCTTCGAGCGATCGCGCATGCGCGGCACGAACACTCTGAGCAACATGAGATAGCCGGCGAACCAGCACAGCACCGGGATCGCCAGCCGGCGGTCGGCGGCGCCGAGCAGCAGGATTGCGCCGGTGCCATAAACGATGATGTACCAGACGCTGGTAATCATCGCGACCAGGCTTTCGCGGATCGCCGGCCCGGTCTGCATCACGCGGGTAGCGATCCGGCCGGCGAAGTCGTTTTGGAAGAACGCCCACGACTGGCGCACGACATGCCAGTGGTTCTGCCAGCGAACCCGGTTCGACAAGTTCGCAGCGATCGCCTGATTCATCACGAGGTTCTGAACCGCCATCGCCGCGGGTCGCGCGATCAGCAGCACCAGCGCCATTCCGATAAGGAGTTGCCAGGAGTCCGCGATGACGGTGTCGGGCTTGCTCGCCGCGATCAGCGCAACCACCCGCCCCATGAACACCGGGATCAGCGTATCGAGCAACGCCACCGCGAGACCGGCGGCAAACAGCGCAACGAATAGTCCTTTCGCCTGGCGCGCAAAATGCCAATAGAACGCGACCAGGCCGGGCGGCGGCTCGGGCCGCTCGGGCTGTTCGGTGGCATCCAGCAGTCGTTCGAAGAACTTGAACATGGGAACCCGCCTTGGCGTGCGGCGGTAGCCGACGTCACGCAGCGAGGCGCTTATAGAGTATAGAGGAAATCCATCAAACCGGCGCGGCGTTACGCGCCGGTTCATCGCCGGGTGTGCGCCGGCCCGATCTGCCGGGAGGCGCTATTAGCGGATGGCGTGCACCGCCGCGCCATCGGCACGCGCAATTTCGATCGAGACCGCGGTGGCCGCTACCGCGAGCGATGCGACCAGGCCGGCAGCCGCGATCAGTTGCACGAATACAAGGCGACGCCGACGGCTGCGCCGCCCGCGGCGCAGTGAAAAACCACTGCCTTCAATGCGCTCTTCAATCATTACAATAGGCTCCGCAATAATGCTGACGAATCGTTGCTGGCAAACTTGCGCCGGGATCCGGGCGTGCATCCGGCGGGACTGCGGCAAACTGGTTCACGGGCCGCGGCTTTTTTGCGGCACGGGTTAACGAATTGTTAACGCCGATCGTCGGCGCACGCGCTATTGCGCGATCGCCAGTCGCGCCGGATGCCAGTCCATCATGATGTGGTCGGGCTGCTCGGCGACGCGCTTGAGCCAGGCGCGAACGGCCGGAAAGCCGGTAATGTCGAAGCCGCACTCGTGCGCGACGTGGGTGTAGGCATAAAGCGCGATGTCGGCGATCGTATAGCGGTCGGCCGCGAAGAACGCGTGGCCTTCGAGATGCTTCTCCAATACACCCAGCGCGCGGTAGCCCTGTTCGGTCCAGTCTTCCACGGCGTGCAGTTGCAGTTCGCGTCCGCCCTTGACCAGCGTGAGCCAGAACCATGCCGCCCCCAGGTTGGGCTCGAGGCTATGCTGCTCGAAGAACATCCATTGCAGCGCTTCGGCACGGTCGATGCGGTCCTCGGGCATCAGCGGTGTGCCGCCCGCGATGTACCAGAGAATGGCATTCGATTCGGGCAGATAGCGGCCCGGCGCCACCTCAAGCAGCGGCACGTGCCCGTCCGGATTCTTCGCCAGGAATTCGGGCGTACGACTTGCGCCCGAGAGGATGTCGATCTCGACAAGTTCGAAAGGTATGCGCAGCTGCGCCAACGCGAGACGCACCTTGTAGCAGTTGCCGGAGCGCTGCATCGAGTAGAGCGTATACATTCCAGTCCTCGCATGCGGCCAGCAGCCGGATTACGCCCGCCGGGCGCCGCACTGCATTGAATCTACGGCAATGTGGTGACCGCATCCCGCGGTCGAGGTGCGCGCGCACAGTATAGGTGAGTTGTGGGGGCGGCGCGAGCGCGCGGCGGCGATCTCTGGCGCACCGCAGCAGCGTCAATCGCCAGCCGCGAGATGTGCCGGTCCGGCACCCGCCACATTGTCGCGCTGCACCATTTGTGGCGCACCGAACGTGTAGGCCCTTGCAGCGGCGACGCACACTGCGGCGATTGCGACACCAGCCAGCACGTCGATGAAATAGTGCCCGCCGTCGATCGGGGTCGAAGCAATCATCAGGCCGTTGAGCACAATGCCGACCCACCGCAGCACCGGCACCGGCCAGAGTGCAACCATGAAGATCACGGCGAGCGCCGTATGAAAACTCGGGAAGGTGATGATGCCCTCGGCGGTGATTCCGGCGAGCGTGCGCAACGTGCCATCCCGCAGGCCATGCAATATCGGCAAATGCAGCTCACGCGTCGCCGGCGTGATCGCGGCGTAGTCGGATTGCGCGAGCTGGAAGTAATCCCATGCCCCCAGCGCGGGCAACAGCGCCGAGATCGCGATGCACACCAGCGCGGACAATACGAACGCCAGCGTGAATATGCGCAACTGCAGCAGATATCCGGCAAACGCCAACACCAGAATCGTCGTGATGGCCTGCAACTTGAAGCTCGTGTAAGCGAGCATGAACGCAAGATGCAATTCGAATTGCGCGTTCATCGAGGTGAGCATGCCGTGCCAGTCGAGCCCGAGCGCGCGGTCGATATCGGCAAAGACGTGGTCGGCGAGCGGCAGGTTCGCGCTGGCCGCGATATACGACAGCGCCGCACCGACGGCCGTGAACAGCGCCACCTGCGCGGTACCCGCAAGCGCCGCCGCCTTGAGGTCCTTGCGCCAGCGATCATAGAACCAGGCGCCCGCGGCTAATACGATGCCGGCTGCCGTCGGCGCTGCAAATGTTGGCCACGCGATTTGGAATTTACCGAAGAACGTTGACGCAAGCACGATTGTGGCGACGATCGCGATCGTCGCCCAGATGGCGCGGTCAAGTCTGCGCAGTTCGTCAATATGGGCGACGCGCGAGGCTAGCAGGACGCCTTTGCCCCCGGTTAATTCCGGCGACTACTTGCTGCGGCGCAACACATCCGCTACACGATGGCGACACTGACCCGTGTCGGCGCGGCTAACGCTTTGTGTTTGCGCGCAAACTTCTCCCGGAGCCGGCGGATTGTCGGGACGATGCGTGGGTCGCCGCGCCGCGCTCCGGTCTGCGTGCCGGAAATATTTGAATTTGCGGAGAGTTTTATGGGTTTCCTCGCCGACTCGCTTGCGCGCATCAAGCCGTCCGCCACCATCGCGGTGACCGACAAGGCGCGCGCGCTCAAAGCGGCGGGGCGCGATGTCATCGGTCTCGCCGCCGGAGAGCCGGATTTCGACACGCCCGACAACATCAAGGAAGCCGCCATCAAAGC
>JBGPOB010000360.1:0-3703 GCA_041487815.1 Xanthobacteraceae bacterium
ATCATTCGCGCCAACGGCATCGACTGGGACCAGCCACGCACGACCTATCTCAACGCGCCGCTCGGTCTGGAGGCCGGCTCGGATTTTGCCGCCATCCGCCAGCGCGTGCAGAAATTCGCCGATTGCTCGCCGGCGTTTCAGGCGGCGGCGCGCCGACGCGAGGCGCGCGCGATCGAAGCGGCGCAGGCCGGCAATTCCGTGACCGCGCGCGAAAATTATCTGATGGCCGCGGTGCATTGGGGCGCCGCGCAATGGCCGTTCGACGAGAACAACGACGAAAATCTATTCTGCAACCGGCGCAAGCGCGAATGTTACGGGGCTTATGCAAAGCTCGCCGCGCATCGCGTCGAGGAAGCCTGGATTCCGTTCAAGGGCCGCAAGCTGCCGGCCTGGCTGCATCTGCCGGCGAACCACCGGGTCGCCAGATTGCCGCTGGTCGTCACCATTCCGGGCATGGATAGTTTCAAGGAAATCGCGGTGGCGATCTACGGCGATCGCTGGCTGTCGCGCGGCATCGCGGTCCTGGCCGTCGACGGGCCGGGTCAATACGAAAGCGCCGTGCTCGGCATCCCCGTCACGGTCGACAACTGGACCGCTGCCGGTGGCGCCATCCTCGACTGGCTCGCCAAGCGGCCGGAAATCGATCGCTCCCGGATCGGCGTCGCCGGCAACAGCTTCGGTTCGTTGTTCTCCACGCTGATGGTGGCCAACGAGCCGCGTTTTAAGGCTTGCGCGGTGACATCGCCCAATCTTGAGCCCGGATGCCACACCATCTTCGAAGAGGCGTCGCCGACCTTCAAGCAGCGCTTCATGTACATGGCGCGGATTTCCGATGAATCGCGCTTCGACGCGTTCCGCGGGACGCTGAGCTGGAAAGGCCACGCCGAAAAAATCCGCATACCATATCTTTGCGTCACCGGCGATTCCGACGAACTCTGCCCGCTCGAGTATGTCGAGCGCATGTTCCACGCCATGACCGCACCGCGCCAGCTCGTAATCTATGAGGGTTCGCGCCACGCCATCGGCGGCGTGCCGTCCGCGACGCTCGGTCCCTATTTGCCGACGCTGGTGGCCGACTGGATGGCCGCGCGGCTTGCCGGCAAGCCGATGGCCAACGAGCGCTGGTTCGTGGATGCCGCCGGACGCGTCACCACGACCGCCCTGTGACCGTCACGCTTCGCGCGGGCTCAGCGCGCGCGCGCCGCCGAGGATCGCAATCGCGATCACCGCCACGACGGCGGAAAGCCAGAAGCTGACCGCCGCGACCCCCGCGGCCGCAGCCCAGGTGATCGACGACAGCGCCTCGGCCAGCGTGGCGACGCGCGACGCGGTCTGGCGGCGGCGAAAATGACTGCGTTTCGCCTGGGTGCGGAACCAGAACTGGATTGCGGTGGCCGAGGCCGTGGCAAGCGCAATGCCTAATGCTGCCGTCGTTGCCTGTATCGGCGCGACCGGCAGCAGCGCAATGACGAACGGCGCGAAGACAACCGCAATCGCGATCATGACGGCTTCGATTTTCGCGCGAACAATCATCCGGCGCGCGACCGGCGCGGCGGCCACGAGGTCCGGTGCATCTTCGCCGGAAATCACGAGCCATGCGAGGCCGCCGGCGAGCTGACCGGCTGCCATGACCAGTACCGGCACCACCACCACGACGGCGCCGCCTTCGCCGTAGCTGCGCCACAGCAGCAGCGCGGGCGGGGTGAGGTAAAGAAGCTGCATCAAAGTCTGCGACAAAAGCCAGGGATCGCGCAGCAGCAGCGTCCATTCCTTATGGCGCAACGCCCGCGCCGCCGAAACCGGCCGGAATGCCGCCAAGCGGCGCCGCCGCGTTGCCGTCGAGATGCTTGACGCGGCAATGGCATGGTCGCCGAAGCGAATTGAGAAAATTGCGATGGTCGCGAGCAACAACGCGAGACTGGTGCCGAGCACGGCGGCAAGGGCGGTGACATCACCAAACATCGCGCGCGCGGGCCACCATAAAAAACTATCCAGCTCGGGTGCCAGCGCGATCAATCCCGCGGACTGCATGATGTCGAGGCGCGAGATCGTGCCATAAGAAGCGATCGCGGCGACCTGAATTCCGATGACGAATGCCGCGCCGACGACGGCGGCGGCGACCTGCGCCACCACGCGGGTGCGCTTTGGTCCCACCAGGCGAAATAGGGCGACGGTCAGCGCTACTGCGAGCGAGGTCGCAGCCGCGCCCATTGCTACGACAACGCCGTAGGCGCCGAGCCAGCGCAAGCCGCCGGCATACGCCATGACGTTGATGAAAGGAGCTGCCAACACCAGCGTCAGCCCAGCCACCGAAACCGCCAGTGCCGTCAAGCGAACGCCGAACAGCTTTCGCACCGCCGTCGGCGATGACAGGATCAGATCGAGATCGGCGCGCGCGTAGAACGCGCGGGTTACCGATTCCATCGCTTGCGACACCATGAGCGCGAACGCCAGAACTGCGCATCCGGTGATCAGGACGAGCGTCGACTTGTCGGGTTGGTCCGGTATGTCCGCATACCGCGCCACGGTGAAATACGCGAACAGGTGCAAGAATATGGCAAATAGTGCGAGCGCTACTGCAACCGTTCGTGCGCGCGTGCGCCGACCGGCCGTGATCATGGCGAACCATTCGCGCCAGGCAAGGCGCGCTTCATGGCGCGCAAACCAGGTCAATGTTGCGGTCGCGCTCACGCGGCGGCCGCTGGTGCGGCGAGAAGAGCGAGGAATGTGTCTTCGAGACTCGTTCCGCTGTGACCCGATTGATTTCGCAGTTCGTCGAGCGTGCCCTCGGCGATCAATCGGCCGCCGGCAATGACGCCGATGCGATCGGCGACGCGCTCCGCGACTTCAAGGATATGCGTTGTCATGATGACGGTGGCGCCGTTGCGAACGCGTTCTCGCAAAATGGCTTTCACCTGGCGCGCGGCGCCGGCGTCGAGACCGGTCAGCGGCTCATCGAGGATGATGAGACTGGGGTCGTGCACCAACGCGCCGGCCAGCGTCACCTTCTGGCGCATGCCCTTGGAAAACGCCTCGCAGCGCTCGTTCACGTGCGGGCCAAGCCCAAGGCCGTCGAGCAGTGCATGCGCCTGCGCCTTGGCAATGGCGGGCGCCATCGCCCATAGTCCGGCGATGAATTCGAGATACTCAAGCGGCGTCAGCTTGTCGTACAGCATCGGCTCGTCTGAGACCCATGCAACCTTGCGCTTGGTCGCGATTGGATTGGTCAGCGCATCGATGCCCTCGATATGGATCGAGCCGGCGTCCGGCCGCAGCAAGCCGGCGACCATCCGCAGCGTCGTGGTCTTGCCGGCGCCGTTCGGTCCAAGGAGCGCATAAAACTCACCGACGCGTACCGTAAGATCGAGATCGTCCACGGCCGGGCGCTCAAACCGCTTGGTTAGACCGCGAATTTCGAGGGCGTTGTGAGGCTCGCGCATGCAGCTTTGCGCCACTGAATTGGAATCTAACCCGGCCGCAATGTCCTAAGCGAAAGAGGTTTCTGGCGCGTGAATCCAGGACGTTCAATTCGTGGTTTTTACGCGCCGGCGTGGTAAAAGGCCGCCCTTTCGCCCTGGTTTCACGCCCCTATGGAGGTCAGATCCATGCCGCGAGTGCCGCTGCCGACCCGCGACGACCTGCCCGAGAACGACCGTGGCGTCTACGACCGGATCGAAAAATCGCGCGGTGGCGTGGGCAACAT
>JBGPOB010000361.1:0-3688 GCA_041487815.1 Xanthobacteraceae bacterium
AGCCGTTCCAGATTCTGAAAATGGATCGCCGCCGCGGCAATATCGTCGTCTCCCGCCGCACCGTGCTGGAGGAAACCCGCGCCGAGCAGCGTCAGGAACTGGTGCAGAACCTCGAAGAGGGCCAGGTCATCGATGGCGTGGTCAAGAACATCACCGACTACGGCGCGTTCGTCGACCTCGGCGGCATCGACGGCCTCCTGCATGTCACCGACATCGCCTGGCGCCGCGTCAACCATCCGACCGAAGTGCTCAACATCGGCCAGCAGGTCAAGGTCAAGATCATCAAGATCAACCACGAGACTCACCGCATTTCGCTCGGCATGAAGCAGCTACAGGCCGATCCGTGGCAAGGCATCGAAGCGAAATTCCCGGTCGCCATGCGCATGAAGGGCCGCGTCACCAACATTACCGACTACGGCGCGTTCGTCGAACTCGAACCGGGCATCGAGGGGCTGATCCATGTCTCCGAAATGTCATGGACCAAGAAGAACGTTCATCCCGGCAAGATCGTTTCGACCTCGCAGGAGATCGAGGTTCAAATCCTCGAAGTCGACCCGGTCAAGCGCCGAATTTCGCTCGGTCTCAAGCAGACCATGCGTAACCCGTGGGAAGTGTTCGTCGAGAAATATCCGCCGGGATCCGTTGTCGAAGGCGAGGTCAAGAACAAGACCGAGTTCGGCCTGTTCCTCGGCCTCGACGGCGACATCGACGGCATGGTGCATTTGTCCGATCTCGACTGGAAACGTCCGGGCGAGCAGGTGATCGAGGAGTACAAGAAGGGCGACAAGGTCCAGGCCAAGGTGCTCGACGTCGATGTCGAAAAGGAGCGCATCTCGCTCGGCGTCAAGCAACTGGCGGGCGATCCGTTCGCCGATGCCGGAGAGCTCAAGAAGGGTGCGGTCGTCACCTGCGAGGTCGTCGAAGCCAAGGACACCGGGCTTGAGGTCAAGATCGTCGGCACCGACCTCACGGCGTTCATCAAGCGATCCGAATTGGCGCGCGACCGCGAGGAACAGCGGCCCGAACGCTACCAGCCCGGTCAGAAGGTCGATGCCCGCGTCACGCAGTTCGACCGGCGCACGCATAAGGTCCAGGTATCCATTAAGGCGCTCGAAGTCGCCGAGGAGAAGGAGGCGATCGCGCAATATGGCTCGACCGATTCCGGCGCCACGCTCGGCGATATTCTCGGCACCGCGCTCAAACGTGCCGGCGAAAAGCCGGACGAAAAGGATGAGAAGGACGCGAAGGAAGACGTGGAATAGGTGCCGGCGCGATCCGCGTTGCCACTTGCCGGTCGGGATGGCTTGGTGCGCATTCTGACCGGACGGCGGACTGGTGCGGGGGCATATTGAAGAGGGTGCGTGCCGAACTCTGGCCCGAATCCCTGCTACTGCCCGGCGTTTCGCATGGTCGGGAAGCGGGATTGTGAAAGGAGCAAGCGATGCCGCTCGATGCTGATGCAATTGTCGATCGTCGCCGGCTTCGGCGCAAGCTGACGTTTTGGCGGGTAGGTGCCGTCGCGGTTGCCGCGCTCGCGGTCATTGCCGTGGCACTGGCGCTCTCCGATGACGAGCGCGGCTACGGCTTTCGGCCCGGCGCCTACATCGCGCGCGTGAAAATTCAAGGCCTGATCCGCGGCAACGCGGAGCGTGTCGAAGCGCTGGAGCGGCTTGGCCGGTCGCGGGCTAGCGCCGTGATCGTGCACGTCGATAGCCCGGGAGGCACGACTGCCGGCTCCGAACAACTCCACGGCGCGCTGCGCAAGCTTGCGGGCCGCAAGCCGATGGTGGTCGTCGTCGATGGGCTGGCGGCATCCGGCGGCTACATCGCGGCCATGGGCGCGGATCATATCGTGGCGCAGAGCACGTCGCTGGTCGGCTCGATCGGGGTGCTGTTCCAGTATCCGAATGTCTCGGAGCTCTTGAAGACGATCGGCGTCAAGGTCGAGGAAGTGAAATCCTCGCCGCTCAAGGCCGCGCCCAGCGGCTTCGAACCCACGAGCCCGGAAGCGCGCGCGGCGCTGGAAGCGATCGTCAAGGATTCCTATGCCTGGTTCCGCGGCCTTGTCGGCGACCGCCGGCACCTGGGCGGTGAAGGGCTGGAGCGGGTTGCGGACGGCCGCGTCTTTACCGGGCGTCAGGCGATCGACCTCAAGCTCGTCGACGAGCTTGGCGACGAAAAGACCGCGCTTGCCTGGCTCGCCAAGGAACGCGGCATCGACGCCGATACCAAGGTTCGCGACTGGGATCTCAAGGACCGGTTGCGCGACCTGTCGTTCCTGCACGTGGCCGCGGCGGCGCTGCTCGACGCCGTCGGGTTGACCGCGCTTGCCCAGCGCGTCGCCACTGCCGGCACCGTTCAGGCCGTCGAAATGCTCAATCTTGACGGGCTTCTGGCGTTTTGGCACCCTGCGGTCGCGAATTAGCGCATGAAATGGCGAACCGGAAACGGTTCGCGGAAACCCACGTGGGCCGGTTCAGGAATGTGAGCGGAGTCGGACGTCAAATTGGTAATCACTTTTACTGATCGCGCGGCGGGAGGGAGTTCCCGTAACAGTCGGCAGATGCAATAATGACCGGCACTGGGACAGGAACAGCGGGCAAACGGCAGCAAACGATGATCAAGTCAGAACTCGTGCAGCGCGTCGCCGCGCAAAATCCACACCTGTATCAGCGTGACGTCGAAAACATCGTCAACGCGATTTTTGGCGAAGTCGTCGCCGCGTTGGCGCGCGGTGACCGCGTCGAACTGCGCGGCTTCGGCGCGTTTTCGGTGAAGAACCGCCCGGCGCGCACGGGCCGCAATCCGCGCACCGGCGCGCATGTGGCGGTCGAGAAGAAGCACGTGCCGTTCTTCAAGACCGGCAAGGAAATGCGCGAACGCCTCAACCGGCCGGAAGCCTAAAGCCGCAGGTTTTGTTCGGTGCAAGAGGCGCCCGCTTGTCCCGGACGAGCGACGGCGAAGCCGGAGCGACGATCCGGGATACGCGAGCCGAGACGATGCGCAAGTTCGCCAAGTTGGTCATTCTCGTTCCGCTCGCTTTGATCATCGTCGTGTTCGCCGTCGCCAATCGCCACATGGTAACGCTCACGCTCGACTTGTTGGGCGCGCCTGAACCATCGTCCGCATGGGTGTTTTCGCTGCCGCTGTTTGCGCTCGCGTTCATTTTCCTGATCGCCGGCGCGATCATCGGCGGCGGCGCCACTTGGCTCCGGCAGGGCAAATGGCGGCGGCTGGCGCGCACGGCGCAAGCCGAGACGCGGGCGCTGCGCGCGGACAACGAGCGTCTCAAACACGACATCGCGGACCCCAATGCCTCGCCTGCGCCGGCAAGGCTGACGAAAGCGGCGCCTCCGATTGCCAACGACATGACGGGCGCGCGTTGGGGGTGACCCAGCGCCGGGGGTGGCCCGGCCTGGGTTGTTCCTGGCGAGACATTTCCAGGGCCACCATGTAGAACCGCGCTCTCGGAGCAGCCATTGATGTCTGTGCAGGTCAAAATCTGTGGGCTCAGCACGCCCGAGGCCCTCGATGTCGCGCTCGACGCCGGCGCCGACGTGGTCGGCTTTGTGTTCTTTCCGCCCTCGCCGCGCAACGTGACGCCCGCGCTGGCGCGCGCCTTGGCCGGGCACGTGCATGGCCGCGCCCGCAAGGTCGCGCTTTCGGTCGATGCCGATGACGCAGCGCT
>JBGPOB010000362.1:0-3674 GCA_041487815.1 Xanthobacteraceae bacterium
GGCTGAATTTGTCCCAGCCCAGTTCGTCGGCAAGCGCGATCACGTCGGCGGCAATCTCCTTGTTGGTATAGGCGCCGGTGAGGTGCCGCGACAGCCCGTAACCGCGGTAAGCGGGAAACACATAGGTAAACTCGTCGCCGCTCAGCGCATTGCGCATCGGGTCATAAGCGGTGTGATCGCCAAACCAGCCATGCAACGCCATCACCCTGTGCTTGCCGTTGCCAAACTTCTGATAGCCCAGGGTCATAACGCCCTCCCCCGCGACGCGCCCAGCACGCCTTGTCGATTCCAGGGGACAGATACTAACCGAGGAGAATGTTAGGGCAAATCGCGATCAGGAATGAACAGCGTGCAACTGCGCGCGCATGTCGGCGAGCAACGGCGCCAAATCGCTCGCCTTCGGACACGCCCCGAAAATATAATAATCGGGCCGTTTCACAATGATGTCGCAGCCGTACTCATCCATCAGCTGCGAGTAGCGACCTTCGACATCTATTAGTCCGCCGGTTCCCGGCCGCGTGTCAATTTGCACGAATCGGCCGCCGATCGACGTCCAGAATGCCTGGTCCGCGGCCGACAGCGCGGATGCGGGATGATCATTGCGCGCGACAATCAGAAAGCCGCCGCCCGCAACGTCGTCGAAACGTGCCTCGGGACCATTGCCGCGTACGGTTGCTTGCGGAAACGCATCGCCAGCCCCCTGCACACGGTCGCGCGGCCGCGCGACAAAACCATCGGTGAAACCAGGCACCCGGAATGCGATCAGCGCCTTCTGCCCTTTGGCCTTCTCAAGCTCGGCCTGCATCGCCACGAGGCGCGCATCACGTTCCTTGGCCTTTTCCGGATCGCGCTCGATCACATTTTGCCCAACGCGCGCGCTTTCGATGATTGTTGCGCGTGCGTTGGGGCCGCGCTCGATCTCATAAGTATCGAGCAGCGCCGGCGCCGCGAGCCCCTTGAGGACGAGATCGAGCTTCCACGCCAAGTTATAAGCGTCACGGAAGCCCGAGCACATGCCTTGCGCCAGGAATGGCGGCATCAGGTGGGCGGCGTCGCCAGCGAGGAACGCACGTCCGAGGCACCACTTGTCCGCAATCTGCGACGTGAATTTGTAGGAAGCGACGCGGATCAGCTCGAAATCGTCGGAGGTTCCACCCTCCGGGCGATTGAGCCTCTTCCAGACATTTTCTGGCTTCAACGCCTCTTCTATCGGCTCTTCCGGAAATATCATGAACGACCAGCGCCGGTGATGCGCACCCATCTGCATCGTCATGCCCGGTTGTTCCGGTTCGCAGAATTGACGGAGCATCGGCAGATCAGGGCGCGGCGTACGCTTCATCCTGGCGTCGATGACGAGCCAGTTCTGATCGAACCCGAGAAACTCACACGAAATTCCGAGCGCGTTGCGAATGAAACTGTTGCCGCCGTCGGAGCCGATCAGATAGCGTCCCTCGATCGCGCGGCGCGCGCCATTTTCATCTTCCACCGTGACGGTCACCTTGTCGGCATCCTGTTCGACGGCGATTGCATCTTGCCCCTGCAGGACGTCGACCGTGGGCAGGCTCCTGGCGACGTTATCGAGTTCGGCTTCAAACGCCGGCTGATAGATCGAAATGAACTCCGGCCAGCCGTGCGTTGCCTTCGGCTGCACGGCGTTCGAGAGCAGAATCCTGCCCTTGTTGGCGAGCTCGTAGACCGGCAGGAAATGCGTTGCCGGCTTGATCTTCTCGACAATGCCGATTTCCTGGAACATCCGCAGGACATCGTCATGAACGATTCCGACGCGCGGCAACATGTAGAGCGTCTTATATCGTTCGATCACCGCGACCTTGCGCCCTGCCCGGCCGAGCTTGGTGGCGGCCAACATCCCCGTGGGTCCGTAGCCAACGATCACGACGTCGTACATGGCATTCCCCCACGGCCCGCGCCGTCGCGGAGCCACCTTGATTTTTCAGTGCCGACAGCAGCGAAACTAACTAGCCCATGTCGCCGGCATGGTTGAAGGGGAACGCGGGCCTTAGTTGGAATAAAGTCCATAGCCTCGGGGCAATATTGCCCCGGCAACCCTGGCATCGGTCTTGCCCGCAAAGTGTCATCGGGATGGCATGACGAACGATGCCACTGGGCTGCGGACAATAGATATACGATTAGCAGCGATAGTAGCGGACCCGGCCGGTGCGGGTACGGTAGTAGCACCGACGCGGGCGCGTCGCGTCCGCGATCAGGGCCCCGGCGACCGCACCGATTGCGCCGCCCGCGAGCGCACCGCCGACCGATCTTCCCGCAACGCCGCCAATCAGCGCTCCCGTTCCACCACCGATGAGTGAACCCGAGAACATGCGGTCCTCTCGTGCGGTCTGACATCCTGCGAGCACAAACGCAGCTGCCGCAAGTGTAATCATCGCCATTTTGCGCATCGGTGTTTCTCCCGTGAGACTTCGTTGTGCAACAGTCGACTGTTCGCGCAGCCACAGCCTTTCATCGCCTAGGCGCAGAATGGCTTTGGCGAATACGGACCGTATTGTCATATGCAGGCATTACCCAACGGCGCAGTTTGGTCCCGACAATGCGGCAAAAATATTGTCGTACAGTGGTGAGCCACGTACGCCAGTGCCGTGATCTTGATCCATGCAGCCAATGCAGACCGGTCGTCGCGGCCAATAAAGCGCGTCGCAGCACAGGCCCTTGCGTTGGGCTTCGCCATGCTGGAAAAACAATACACGCAAAGGAGGCCGCCGGTGCGCGGCCGTGTTTGAGTGGGAGGATCAAGAAATGAAAGCTGCGGTGTCGAGCGAGACCGGTCTGCAGATTCGGGACATTCCGCAGCCCAAACCGAAACCCCATGAAATCCTGGTGCGCGTGCGCGCGGCAGGTCTCAATCGCGCCGATCTCAACGCCGCGCGCGGCACCGGGGCGCACGGCAATATCGGCGCCGTGGTCGGGCTCGACTGGGCCGGTGAAGTCGTCGAAGTCGGCGGCGAAGTCAAAGGCGGCTTCAAGCCTGGCGACCGTGTGATGTGCGCCGGTGCGGGCGGCTATGCCGAATTTGCCGTGGCCGACTGGGGCCGCGTCGTCCCTATGCCTGCATCAGGCATGAGCTTCGAACAAGCCGCGACGTTGCCGGTCGCAGTCGCCACCATGCACGATGCACTCGTAACCAACGGACATCTCAAGGCCGGCGATAGTGTTCTGGTTCAGGGAGCGAGTTCGGGCGTCGGCCTCATGGCGCTGCAAATCGCCAAGTTGCTTGGCGCCAAGTTGGTGATCGGGACTTCGACCAATGCGGCGCGGCGCGCACGGCTGAAGGAATTCGGCGCCGATCTCGCGATCGACACCAGCAATCCAGGCTGGCCCGATGAAGTCTTGAAGGCAACCGACGGCAAAGGCGTCAACATCATCATCGATCAGGTGTCCGGCGGGGTCGCGAACGGCAACATGAAGGCGTGCGCCATTCTCGGCCGCATCGTCAACGTCGGACGGTTGGGCGGCGGCAAGGCGGAGTTCGATTTCGATCTGCACGCGGCGCGGCGCATCAGCTATATCGGCGTGACGCACCGCACGCGATCGGTCGACGAATTGCGCGAAGAAACCCGCGTGATGTGGCGCGACCTCGCGAACGCGATCAACGCGCGCAAGCTGCACTTGCCGATCGACAAAACGTATCCGCTCGATCA
>JBGPOB010000363.1:0-3658 GCA_041487815.1 Xanthobacteraceae bacterium
ATCGCGACCGCGCCGTTTCCCGGCTTTCCGACCGACCTGCAGGCGCAGCTGATGGCGCTGATGACGCGCGCGCGCGGCACGTCACGCATCACGGAGACGATTTTCGAGAACCGCTTCATGCACGTGCAGGAACTGGTCCGGCTCGGTGCGCATATTCAACTTGAGGGCGAGACGGCCATGGTCGAGGGCGTCGAGCGGCTCACGGGCGCGCCGGTCATGGCAACCGATCTGCGCGCATCCGTATCGCTCGTCATTGCTGCGCTCGCCGCCGAGGGCGAGACCATGGTCAATCGCGTCTATCATCTCGACCGCGGCTTCGAGCGGCTCGAGGACAAGCTCTCCGCCTGCGGCGCCGATATTGTGCGCTTGAGCGGTTAGGGCGTAATCCCGAAAAGTTGCAAGACCTGCCGGACGGGATCACGTCCAGAAACAAGATTTTAGTAGTGCAAGACAGCGCGGCTCTCGGCCTCGGTGGAGCGCGCGCAGGCTCAATCACCAACGGGTCGAGAGTTTGGCCTTGAGCGATTTGTCGGCAGTGCCGGCGTCGGTCTCGCTGACGGTGCCGGTGATGCTGAGCGGCCCGGCGATCTTCTGCTCGGCGGAGAGCGAGTGCAGCGGGCTATCGCCCGCAGCCGACACTTTCGAAGTGGCGGCGAACGCGGTGTCGGTGGCGAAGAGGTCGAGCCGGACGGTGTGACTGCTGCTCCAGTTCCGGTCCGCGATCCGGTTCGCGGCGCCACGCGCCGCAAGCGGCGGCGCATCGCCGCTTTCGCCGGCAAGCGCATAGCTGTTCTTGAGCGTGAGCTGAAGACCGTCGCCCAGTTTGCGCTTGATCGTCGTCGCGAGCTTGCTTTGATCCCGTCCGGTTTCAATGCGCGCGCGCAGCGTCATATCGTCAAGGCCGAGCGCGGCCGCCGGCAGCGCGATGTCGGTCCAGGCCGTGCGCGCGCCACGATCGCGTTCGGGCGTCAATGGCGGAGGAGTTGGCCGCAGGTTCGGCGCTTCCGCCACATCGAGGTCAAGGCCGATCCTGGTTTCGACCGCGGTCGGCAATCGCGCGCCGAATGTGAGCGAGGCGGAGCCGGCTTTGTGATCCTCGCGCTCCACGAACGTCGCCTGGCCAGCGAGGCTGCGCGGCGCCGATGCATCATTTCGTAACGTGGCGCGTTGCCACGCCGGCGGGCTGTCGACTTGCGTACGATTTTCGCCGGAATTGTCGTCGCCGGATTTCTCGCCAGTGGATTTCTCGCCGCCAGATTTGGCGCCGTCCGTTTTGTCGTTGCCGGCTTTGCCGCCGCCGGCATTGTCAGGACCGGATTTGTCGCCGTCAGGCTTTTGATCGGCGGTATCGGGCTTTTGATCCGCGGTGTCGTCTTCGTCGGCATCGTCGTCGCCGGGGTCCTTGTCGATGTCGGTCGTGTCGTCCGCGGCGGTAGTGTCCTTGGCGGCCACGTCATCCGCGCTTTCATCGTCCGCATTCTCTTCGGCTTCCTCATCGACCGCGCGCTCATCGCCGGCGCTTTCGTCGGGCGCCGGCTTGGCGTCCACGCGATCGGCCGCGGCGGCCGCGATCCTGGAATTCGCCGCGGCCGGGGATTGCGGCTGCGCCGCCGCAGGCAGCGCCACGGCAATCGCCGTGGCCGCCACGCCGATCATCAGATTTGATGAGAATTTGCCGCTCATTTGACCCCCGATTGCATCCGCATCGTTCCGCCAGTGAATCGTGTACCAGCCAGTTGTCGATTTGTGGGCGCGACGGTGAACAATCCCGTCACAATGGTGAAGGATTGGTTGCATCGCGCGATGCAATCGCGGCCGCAGCGGCGAAAACAACGGAAACGTCGGCGCGCGCGATCAGTTTGCGCGGGCGGCTTCGACCTGCTTGCGCCACTGCGACATGCTCTCCGTGATGATCCGGGTCGAATTCATCGCGGCCTGGCTGAGCTGGGCATAGTTGGCGACCTCGCGCTGCACGCGCTCGCCCTCGGTCTGCAGGAATTCGCGCACGCCTTCGAGCTCGCGCACGAGACCGTCGATTTCGCGCAACGAGGTGCCGGCGACCCGCTGCACGATAGAATTGATGTTGCTGGCAAAGACTTCGCCCGAGGTCTCCAACGGCCGGCGCAGCTGGCGCACGTCGCGGCGCACGAAATCGCGAATTTCCGCCTCGACCTCGTGGGTCGCAGGCGTTGTGGCGGCCGGCTCGTCGGCGGGCTTTTCGGTTACGATCGCGGTCATTTCCAGATTGGTGGCAGTCATGTCGCATCTCCCCTGTTCGAACAAGTGCGGGGGTTGAACCGCACGGGCAGACCACACGGATCAAATGACTCCACGCGAATTTGTCGGCAAAGCGGCCATCCTGCGGCGGTATTCGCGCTATACCGCCTTCTTTCTGCGGCGGCGCGCGCGCCGTTTGCGCTTTTCCTCGAAATAGACCGCCTCGAACTTCATGCCGTCGGGGTCGAGGAAATAGACGGCGTAGTAGCCCTCGCCGTAGCTCGGATAATCCGCCGGCGGATCGACGATGGTGATCTTGCGTTGCTTGAGAAATTCATGCAGCGCATCGACGTCGGCGCTCCGCGCCAGCTCGAAGGCGTAGTGATGGAAGCCGATGTCGCCGAGGCGGAATTTTCGCTTGCGCGCCGCCGCGCCGGCCTCGCGGATCCACACCATGGTGTCGCCGTTGTCCCAGCCGAGCACGCGGCCGAATTCCCACTCCAGCTTGAAGCCGAGAAAGCCGAGCACGGCGTCGTAAAAGCGCCGGGATTTTTCCAGGTTGCCGACGTGCAGCACGATGTGTTCGATGCCGATGATCTTGGGCATTTCGTCCCCCTGAATGCAGGACCGGCCAGACTTGAATCGTCATCGCCGGGCTTGTCCCGGCCATCCCGCTGAGTGACGCACGGTGCCTGCGGATCGGGATCGCCGGGTCAAGCCCGGCGATGACGAGGTTAGTGTTTTCCGATCAGGGTCGCGCCCTAATACCCGAAGATGATTTCCGTCACCTTCGGCGACAGCGGCTTCAGCGCGGGCGAGTTCGACGCCACCTGCTTGTCGCCGACGACCGCGGCGTCGGCCGGCGGCGCCTTCGGATCGGGCGCGAACCGCAGCGAGACCTTGCAGCCGCCCGGCAGGCTCGCCATCGCGCCATCTTCCCAGTTCGCGACCATGCCGCCGGTCTCGCCGCCGAAGCCGCGCAGGCTGAACGGCCTGGTGTTGAGCTTTTCGATCGCCGCCAGCGGCAGGCCGAGCTTGAGGCCCTTGGGGCCGGTCCAGTTCGACTGGCCAGTGATGACGATCAGTTGCGTGTCGCTGCGCGAGGCTTCGAGGTTCCACAACACTTCCAGCCGCCGCTTGGGATCGCGCGGGTAGAGCACCGAGGCCTTGAGCTTCGTGCCATCGGGGCCGTCGACGTCCGTCCAGGTGAGGGCGTCGGAGCCGAAGAAGGTCGCGAGCTTGAGGTGGCTTGAAGCCTTGGCGAACACGCCGGAGCAATTGACGACGCGCGGCGGCGCCGGTTGCGGCTTCAGTTTCGGCCCGCCGTCGGTGCCGCGCAGCGCCGGTTTCTCCGGCGGATCGCCGGCCTGCGCCGAATCGGCGTCGCCCGGCCAGCGCTTGTCGAGCGAGGTGCCGGGCCGCTGCTGCGCCAGCGCGGCGG
>JBGPOB010000364.1:0-3653 GCA_041487815.1 Xanthobacteraceae bacterium
CTCCGGACGGAATTGTTTCGTGTCGTCACCGCGTGGCGACAAGGTCGCAAGAACAGGGCCGCCTCGGTTTGAGGAAGCCGCCGAATTTGCTAAATTGCGAACGGACCGTTGTTGCCGTCCCGGCGGGTCAGCTATTCGCGTCAACCTTTGGATGTGAGCCATGAGCGCGCCAGATCACGATCCTTTGCATGACCACGATCATCACGAACACGGCTTCGAACTCTCGGAAACGCAGTTGCGCGTGCGTGCGCTCGAAACCATCCTGACCGAGAAGGGCTATGTCGATCCGGCGGCACTCGATGGAGTGATCGAAGCCTTCGAGACCAAGATCGGCCCGCATCGCGGCGCGCGCATTGTCGCGAAGGCGTGGACCGATCCAGCGTTCAAGGATGCCCTCATCAAGGACGCGAGCGCCGCGATTGCCTCGACCGGCATGCTCGAGCGCGTCAGCGATCATATCGTCGCCGTCGAAAATACGCCGCGCCGGCATAACATCGTCGTGTGCACGCTGTGCTCCTGCTATCCCTGGGATCTCCTTGGCCTGCCGCCGGTCTGGTACAAATCCGCGCCCTACCGTTCGCGCACGGTGATCGACCCCCGCGGCGTGCTTTCCGACTTCGGCGTCACATTGCCCGCGGATACCGAGATCCGGGTCTGGGACTCAACCGCCGAGACACGCTTCATCGTGGTCCCGATGCGCCCCGCGGGGACGGAGAACTGGAGCGAGGACAGGCTCGCGGGACTGGTGACGCGCAATTCCATGATCGGCGCGGGCTTACCGCTGGCGCCAGGGTCACCGCGATGAACGGCGTACACGACATGGGCGGCATGCACGGCTTCGGCACGGTGGTCGAGGAAATCAACGAGCCGGTATTTCACGCGCGCTGGGAAGCGATGTCCTATGCGCTCAACCGCGTCATGGGCTTCGCCGGCGTCTGGAACATTGACATGTCACGCTACGCCCAGGAGACGTTGCCGCCGCAAATTTATTTGCAAAGCTCCTACTATGCGCGCTGGGCGCGCGGGCTCGAGGCGCTGTTGCTCCGCTTCGGTCTGGTCACGCCGCGGGAACTGAGCGAGGGCCATGCGCTTGCGCCGGCCAAGCCGCTGACGCACAAGCTCGCAGCGAGCGAGGTCTGGCGCGTGTTGACGCGGGGCTGTTACGCGCGGCCGGCGCCGGCGCCGGCGCTGTTTAGTCCCGGCGCGCGCGTGCGCGCCCGCAACATCAACCCGACGACCCACACGCGGCTGCCGCGCTACGCGCGCGGACATGTCGGCGTTGTCGAGGCCATTCGCGGCTGCCACGTGTTTCCCGACAGCGTGACCACCGCAAAGGGCGAGGACCCGCACTGGCTTTACACCGTTGTATTCGAGGGCCGCGAACTGTGGGGGCCGCAGTCCGATCCGACCATCAAGGTCTCGATCGAAGCCTGGGAGCCCTACCTGGAGCCCGCATGAACGACCGGGACGCAGCAACGCAGGCGCTGGCCTCCGTGCGGACGATTCCGCGCGATGTCGACGGGCCGGTGTTTCGCGAACCGTGGGAGGCGCAGGCATTCGCGCTGGCCGTGTCGCTGCAGCAACGGGGGCTATTCTCCTGGACCGAATGGGCGCAAATCTTGGGAGCCGAGATCAAGCGTGCGCAGGCGGCCGGCGATCCCGACACCGGCGAGACTTATTACCGGCACTGGCTGGCGGCGCTGGAGCGCATCGTCGCTGAAAAAGGCGTCACCGACCGCGACACGCTTACGCGCTATTACGATGCCTGGGACCATGCCGCCGACCGCACGCCGCATGGCCTGCCGATCGAGCTCAAGCCCGCGGACTTTTCGCATTAGGGCTTGTCGGATCGACGAAACGCTCGAGTCTGATTCAGTCGAATTAAATCGGCGTGCCCGCTTAACGCTATAGTTTGGGTGTGATCTTTTCCGACCTTGCTTCGCCCGCCGAAGCGGGCTTCGCGAAGGCGGGAAACCGGGTTCCACTTTTCGGGATCACACCCTAAAACGCCATCCGTTCGCTCGCCATATAGCCCGCGAGCAACGCCATTCCGAACGCCAGGACCAGCAGCGCCGCCGCCAATTCCATGCCGCGCAGGATGAGCACGCCGCCGCCGTCGCGCTGTGTCGCGAGCCGTGCGGCCAGCGACTTCGCGCCGACCGCGAGCGTCGCGATGGCGGTGACCGTGATCGCGGTGCCGAGCCCCATCACGAATGTCGCGACGACGCCGGCCCAGAACAGTCCTTGCGCCAGCGCGAACACCAGCACCAGGATCGCGCCCGAGCAGGGTCTTAGCCCTACGGCGACGACCGCGGATAATCCTCGCCGCCACCCGGCCGGTCCTGCGAGGTCTCGCGGTTCGGGACCGTGCGCGTGGCCGGCGTGGCCATGCGCGCGGTGATGATCGTGTGTGTTTGCTTGTTGGGCGGCGCTGGCGGCGGCGTGATCGTGCCGATGATCGCGCCCAGAATCGTGCTGATGATCTTGCCAATGATCGTGCCGATTGGATCCATCGCCGAAGGTCTCCGCGTCAGCGTTGTGGTCATTTTGGTCGTGGTGACCGTTTCCATGATGGTTGCGGCTCGCATGATCGTGGCCCGGGCTCGACACCGGAATTTGCCCACGCCACGCCGCCAGCAGGCCGCGGCCTTTCACATAAGTCAGGCTTGCGCCCATCAACGCGATCAGTCCATAGCTCGCGATCTCGATCCAGCGCACGGTCTCGGTCATCGCGCGCGCGGTCACGCCAATGATCGCGGCGGCAATGCCGACGAGCAGGACCGCCATCAGCGCCTGCAGCAGCGAGGACGCAAACGACAAGGCAACGCCGCGCCGCCACGTCTCCTCATTGGCGACGAGATAGGACGAAATGACCGCCTTGCCGTGACCCGGTCCGGCGGCGTGAAAAACGCCATAGAGGAACGATAGGCCGAACAGCGTCCACGCCGCGCTTCCGTCCGATCTGGTCTGACGGATGAGACCCGACAGCGCGCGATAGAATTCTGCCTGCTTGGCAAATATCCACCCGGGGATTCCCTCGGGCGCAGGAGCGACCGGGCCGCGCGGGCGGCCGAATGGTCCCGTCTGCGCGATCGCTATATCGAGGCCTGCATGCGTCAGGATGATCGCGCCAGCCGCCAGCGCACAGGCAACGACAATGCACCAGCGCAGGGTGCGCCAGGTCACGGGCACTGCACCTGCACCTTGCTGGCATATCGCGCGCCCATTCCGGCGTTGGCATCCGAGGCGCGGAATGATTTGTCCAACCGCTGGGTTGAGGGAAACTTATCAGCCTCGCCCGCCCGGATGACGGCGAACTTGCATGTCGCCGGCGCCCCGGTCAGCGTCACGGCATCGCCTTTGGAGAATTCAAAGTTCACAAAAAATTCCGGATCGTAGATTTCGATCACGAGGTCTAAGGGTTTCACCGGCGCCTTGAACGGCAAGGTGAAACTCAGGATCAGTTCTTCATTCTTGTAGTCGAGCCAATAGTCGGTCGGGTCGGCGAACAGATCCTTCTTGCGCGCCCCGCCGAGAAACACAGCGGTGAAGAAATCGAATTCCTTGAGCGAAGTGACATTTTCGGCCGCCAGCGGCGCGAGTTCCTCGCGCGTGAACTGGCCTTTGACCTTTTGCTCGATGCCCTGGGTGGC
>JBGPOB010000365.1:0-3624 GCA_041487815.1 Xanthobacteraceae bacterium
AACGTGCCCGAGCCCGCGAACACATAGGCAAAGGCATGCCGTGAGGTCTCGACCTTGAAAGTCTTGCGCTTGCCGGGCGGCACCGAAATGTCGAGATAGCGCGGATCCGCCGCAACGCCTTCGACCGGGCCACGCTTGCCCCAGAACTCGCCGCAGATGATGCGCGCGCGGGTGCCATCGTCGTCGGTGACGTCGGGGATCGCCGCCGCCGGAATGTCCTGGTAGCGCGGCGCCGTCATTTTCAATGCCGACGGCAGGTTGGCCCAGAGCTGAAAGCCGTGCATGCGGCCCTGCGCGTCGCCCTTGGGCATTTCCTGGTGCATGATGCCGCTGCCGGCGGTCATCCATTGCACGTCGCCGGCGCCGAGCGCGCCTTTGTTGCCGAGGCTGTCGCCATGATCGACCGTGCCGGCCAGGACATAGGTAATCGTCTCAATGCCGCGGTGGGGATGCCACGGAAATCCGGCGAGATAATCGTCCGGCCGGTCGTTGCGGAAATCGTCCAGCAGCAGGAACGGGTCGAATTCGGAGGTTTCGCCGAAACCGAAGGCGCGATGCAGCTTGACGCCGGCGCCTTCGAGCGTGGGTTTGGACTGCACGATGCGCTTGATCGGACGGATCGACATGACGGCTCTCGCCTTTTGTTGGATATTCGGCGCCTTAGATGGGTATGAATGCGCTGTTCGTCCAGCGCCCGGGCGCGCCGGGGAGGCATAAGGTCAAAATGCCGCCAAGCCCGATTGCGATAAAGCCCCACTAACGTAACTGCACAGGACAGGAACCATGGCCAGCATCAGCGGACACCCCAAACGGCAGCTTGGCGCGAGCGGCATCGCGGTCGCCCCGATCGGGCTCGGCTGCATGTCGCTGTCGGGCGCCTATGGACCGAGCGAAGATGAGGCCGGTATCGCCCTCATCCATGCCGCCATCGACTCAGGCGTGACCTTGATCGACACCTCCGACATGTACGGCTGGGGCCACAACGAGGAACTGGTCGGCCGCGCGCTCAAGGGCCGGCGCGACGAGGTGGTGCTGGCGACGAAGTTCGGCAACCGCGGCGGCAAGGACGGCAAGTACGCGGATGGGCGGCCGGAATTCGTGGTGTCCTCGTGCGAGGCAAGCCTCAAGCGCCTCGGCGTCGCGGTGATCGATCTCTACTACCAGCACCGCATCGACCCGAGCGTGCCGATCGAGGACACCGTCGGAGCGATGGCGCGGCTGGTCGAGGCCGGCAAGGTGCGGGCGCTGGGCTTGAGCGAAGCCCGCCCCGAGACCATCCGCCGCGCCCACAAGGTGCACCCGATCGCCGCCGTGCAGAACGAATTCTCCCTCCTCTACCGCACCGAAGCCGAGGAGACGCTGCCGACGACGCGCGCGCTCGGCATTTCCTTCGTGCCCTATGCGCCGCTCGGCCGCGGATTGCTCAGCGCCAGTATCGCGAGCCCCTCGGCATTGCCCGACGACGACCCGCGCCGCCGCCATCCGCGCTATGCCGGCGCCAACCTGACCGCCAATCTCGACCTCGTCGGCCGCATCGCGGCGATCGCGCGCGAGAAGAACTGCACGCCGGCGCAGCTCGCGCTTGCCTGGCTGCTGGCGCGCGGCGAGGACGTTATTCCGATCCCCGGCACACGGCGCAAGGATCGGCTCGCCGAAAATCTGGGCGCGCTTTCGGTGCGCCTGAGCGCCGCCGATGTCGCGCGCATTTCCAACGCCATCCCCGTCGGCGCCGCCGCCGGCACGCGCTATACCGAGGCGATGATGGCGAGCGTTTACGTCTGATCCAAAGCATTTTCAGGTGAAGTGGGCACCGGTTCGCCGGCTGAAAATGCGCCAAAATTGATTCTCGAACGCATTCGGACGCAAAAACGGATTCTACTTTTGCTGAATGCGCTCTAACGCGGTTGTATTGGCCGTCATGATCCGCACCGACCGCCAGTCCGAATTCTCCGGCACGCGCGATGTCGCGGCGCCCTTGCGCTTCGAGGTGGCGCGGCTGGCGGACTACCTCGCGGCGCAGGTGAAAGGTTTTGCCGGCCCGCTGAGCGTGCGCCAGTTTAAGGGCGGCCAGTCGAACCCGACCTATCTCCTGGAAACACCGGGGCGGCGCTATGTGCTGCGGCGCAAGCCGCCGGGAAAATTGCTGCCGTCCGCGCATGCGGTCGAGCGCGAATTCCGCGTCATCGCGGCGCTGCATGCGCAGGGCTTCCCCGTCGCCGAACCCATCGTGCTGTGCGCGGACGACACGATCGTCGGCACGCCGTTCTATGTCATGGGCCATGTCGAGGGCCGCGTGATCTGGGAGCCGCACCTGCCCGACTCCACGCTGGCGTGTTTTCAGGCTGAGTGGACACCGGTCGGCCGCCCGGAAACCACGCCGACCTTACGGAGTCGAGCGCATTCGGACGCAAAACCGGTGACCACTTTTGCTGAATGCGCTCGAATCGAACGCGCGGCGGTCTATGACGCCATGAACGCGACGCTGGCGCGGCTGCATTCGTTCGACCCGGCCGCCATCGGGCTTGCCGATTTCGGCCGCGGCGAAAACTACGTCGCGCGCCAGGTCGAGCGCTGGTCGAAGCAATACCGCGCGTCGGAAACCGAGACGGTCGACGACATGGAGCGCCTGATCGCGTGGCTGCCGCAAAACCTGCCGCCGCCCGCGCCGGTGCGGCTCGTGCACGGCGACTACCGGCTCGACAACATCATCCTCGACACCGCCGCGCCGAAAATTCTGGCGGTGCTCGACTGGGAATTGTCCACGCTCGGCGACCCGCTGGCGGATTTCACCTATCACCTGATGCAATGGGCAATGCCGCGCTCGGACATCGGCGCCGACACCGGCTCGCTCGTCGGGCTCGATCTCGCAGCGCTCGGAATTCCCGCGCTCGGCGCCTACGTCGACGCCTATGTCGCGCGCACCGGGCTCGATCCGCGGCCGCATCTTGACGTCTATCTCGCCTACAATTTCTTCCGCCTCGCCGCCATCGTGCAGGGCATCGTCGGGCGCGTGCGCGACGGCACCGCGACCAGCGCCCATGCGGCCACGCGCGCCGAAATGGTGAGGCCACTCGCGGAGAAAGCATGGGAATTTGCGCAAAAGGCCGGTGCGCGATGAAGACGGTAGCGCTGGCGCTCGGCTCCGGCGGCGCGCGCGGACTTGCCAATATTACCGTGCTGGAGGCGTTCGACGAACTGGGCGTGAGGCCGGTCGCGCTCGCGGGCGCGTCGGCGGGCGCACTGATCGGCGCCGCCTATGCCGCAGGCTTGTCGGGCCGCGAGCTGCGCCGCCATGTCATCGCGCTCGCGCACGATCGCGCCGAAGTGTTGCGCCGCCTGGTGGCCTCGCGCGTTCCCGGACTGCCGAACTTTTTTGCCGCGCCATTGGGCAACCCGATGCTGATCAACTCCGAGAAATTCGTGGCGGCGTTCCTGCCGGAGACAATTCCGGCGACGTTCGAGGAGTTGAAGATTCCGTTGACCGTGGTCGCCGCGGATCTCTACGGCCGCCGCGAGGTTGTGTTTCGCTCCGGCCCGCTGCGGCCGGCGCTCGCCGCATCGATGGCGGTGCCCGGCCTGGTGCAGCCGGTGTTGACCGACGGGCGCGTGCTCGTCGATGGCGGC
>JBGPOB010000366.1:0-3613 GCA_041487815.1 Xanthobacteraceae bacterium
AAATCGAGGTAGGCCTCCGCGATATCTTCGACAACGTCGGCGACGTCATCGTAGGGAACCGCCGGGCCAATCAGCGTGCCCAATTCCGCGGCTTCGTCGGCGCGTCCGCCGACTGTGATCTGATAGAACTCCTCGCCGTTTTTCTCAACGCCGAGAATGCCGATGTGCCCGACGTGGTGATGACCACAGGCGTTGATGCATCCGGAAATATTGATGTGCAGCCGACCAAGGTCGCGTGCGACACGAAGATCGCGAAACCGCTGCGAGATTTCCTGTGCCACCGGGATGGCGCGGGCATTGGCCAGGCTGCAGTAGTCGAGGCCCGGGCACGCGATAATGTCGGAGACAAGCCCGACATTGGGCGTTGCGAAGCCGATCGCGTCGAGCGCGCGGAACAATGCCGGAAGATCGCGTTGCGCGATATGCGGCAGCACGAGGTTTTGCTCGTGACCGACGCGGACCTCGCCGAAGCTGTAACGATCGGCGATGTCGGCAAGCTTGTCCATCTGGTCGGAAGTTGCGTCACCGGGTGGCTTGCCGATCGGCTTGAGCGAGAGCGTGACGATCGCGTAGCCGGGGATCTTGTGATTGGTAACGCTGTTGTTGAACCAGGCGGCAAACCCAGGCTCGGCGCGCGCTGAGGCCAGTTCCGGCGGGTCGTCATCGAGCGCCATATAATCCGGGTATTCAAAGCGTGCCGCAATGTCGGCGGCAACCGCGGGATCGAGCGCCAGGCTGCCGTCCCTGATCGACTGCCATTCAGCTTCGACTTCGCGCGCAAAGGCTTCGGCGCCCTTGTCGTGCACGAGTATTTTGATGCGCGCCTTGTAAATGTTGTCGCGGCGGCCGTATTGATTGTAGAGTCGCAACACCGCCTCGACGTAGCTCAGCACGTCCCGCTTCGGCAAAAATGGCTTGATGGTCTTGGCGATGAACGGCGTGCGGCCCAGGCCGCCGCCGACCATGACTTCAAAGCCAACCTCGCCGGCGCCATTGCGATGCAGCCGCAGGCCAAGATCGTGGACGCGTATGGCAGCACGGTCGTGCTCGGCGGCGGACAGCGCGATCTTGAATTTCCGAGGCAGAAAACTGAACTCAGGATGCAGCGTCAGATGCTGGCGCAGGAGCTCCGCCCAGACGCGGGGATCTTCAATTTCATCAGGTGCGACGCCTGCCCACTGATCCGTCGTAATGTTGCGCACGCAGTTGCCGCTGGTCTGCATCCCGTGGAGGCCGGCGTCGGCCAGGTTGGCCATCGCGTCCGGCAGATCGGCAAGCTTGATCCAGTTGAACTGGATATTTTGACGCGTGGTGAAATGGCCGTAGCCGCGATCATAGCGCCGCGCCACCGCCGCCAGGCACCGCAACTGGCGCGAAGACAGCGTGCCGTAAGGAATTGCAATCCGCAGCATGTAGGCATGCAGTTGCAGGTACACGCCGTTCATCAGCCGCAGCGACTTGAATTCGTCTTCGGTCAATGCGCCGGACAGCCGGCGCGCGACCTGCCCGCGGAACTCGTTGACGCGTTCGGCAAGCAGCGTTCGATCGAAATCATCGTAGCGATACATGCGCTGGCTTTATTGCGTTGGCACGTGATCTTGTCCGAAAAGCCTGCAACTTTTCGAGATCATGCGCTCAGATTCCAAACGTGATCGGCAGATCGATGGTCGGACCGTTCAGGCGGATCAGTTCTCGCAGGTTTCCCGGCAATACGCGGTCGCGCTCGATTTTGACAGGGGCGACGTAGGCATCGACAGCATGCAGGCCGTCGGATTGTGCACCGGCGAGCAGTTCGCCCGCGGTGGCCGATGTCGAGACAACCGCAGCGTCGCCGATCGCGACCGCCCAGCGGCCGTCGGCCGTACGATACACGACGGCGCCGTCGACAAGCCGGTTGGCCGTCACGACGCTGGGACCGCCGATTTTGATTTTCTGTTGCAATGGAGAGGTCATGGTCGCCTCGTGAAGTGACACGGGATAGCCGCGAATAAATATAGAATTATCTTCTATAAACTGCGATTCAATGGGACACAAATAGAAGATTTTTATTGCAAATATCCAATTTATGCGAGGAATCTGTGCCACGGGTCTGCCTGAAACGAGATCATCATCACCCGCAATCGCGCCTTCCCCAGCACTGAGTTCACCCGCGATGCCATGTCGCCTGTGCGCAATGAAACGCCCCAGGTAACGTAGCTGGTCACGGATTACATCGGAATTTTCCGTGAAAATCGCATACGATAATAACTTAAGCCTTGGATCGAAAATCAGGTTTCTCTGCTACAACATTATAATTATTGATATATTTGTTTTATTTGCCAGCTTGTGAGTTGCGATCAGACATCGTGCCGGTAACTTTGGATTTATAAAATAGTATCTTTACGGCCGTTGGCGTTCCCAGTAATTTGCCCGCCATGACGGTCGATGTCGCAGCAACGCCCGCCAAGCGGTACTTCATCGCCGGGCGCGCGGCGTCGCTTTCCTCGCACATCGTGAGCGAGGTGCGCGACGATCTGTTCGAGAAACGCCTCAAGCCGGGCGACTTCCTCGGCACGGAGAAAGATCTCGCCGCCCGCTTTGGCGTCAGCCGCATCGTTGCCCGCGATGCTTTGCGCACGCTGTCCGCGCTGGGCATCGTCGACATCAAGATGGGTAAAGGCGGCGGCGCCCGCATCGCGCCCGGCAATCCGCGATTGTTCGCCGAAGCGCTGGCGGTGCAACTCGATCTCACCGGCGTCACCGCCGCCGAGGTGCTCGACGCGCAGCGCGCGATTGAATGCCTTGCCGCCGAACTTGCCGCCGAAAACGCCACGGTGGTCGAGCATGCGCGGCTGCGCCGCCTGCTTTCGGAAGCCGAATTGGTGATGGCCGACAACGATGCCTTCACCCGGCTGTCGGCGGAATTTCATCTCGCCGTCGCCGAGGCATCGCACAACCGCGTGCTGGTCGTGCAGTTCCTGTCGCTGCATTACATTTCATGGCCGACGCGCAACAAGACGCTGACGCCAAAAGTCGCCAAGCACGTGCTCAACGTCCACAAGGAACTGTTGGGATTGATCGAAGCGCGCAACGCGACCGGCGCCCGCGCCTTGATGGACGAGCACGTGAAAATGATCCGCGCGCGGCGCGTCGCCGAGCGCGACAACAACCGCTGCTGACAAAAGCACGAATATCGGGAGGACCATCATGGCAACCAACAAAGCGAAGCATGAGGCGGCGGCGCCTGGCTCGGATTGGGGGATTCCCGGAACCTATGTCTTCGATGGCAAGCTCTCGCAGCGCGGTTATCAACTCAACAAGCTGGCGTTCTCGCTAGGCGACGCGAAAAACCGCGAAGCCTACCGCAAGGACGAAGAAGCCTATCTCGCGAAATACAAGCTCGACGAAGAAACCAAGCAAGCCATTCGCAAGCGCGACTGGCTGGCGCTGACGACGGTCCACGGCGGCAACATCTATTACATGCTCAAACTCGGCGCCACCGTCGGCGACGGGCTCTACCAGATGGGTGCCAAGATGCGCCACGAAACCTTCGAGGAATTTCTCAACACGCGCAACGCCAAGGGCGCTCGCTGAGCGCGACGGAGTTCAGAGCCATGGCAAAGATCGTTGCGGG
>JBGPOB010000367.1:0-3611 GCA_041487815.1 Xanthobacteraceae bacterium
CTGCCGGCGCTGCTGCCGCATGTGGCCAGCGGCTCGATCCGCATCATCGCGGCGGCGGAGAAGAAGCGCGTCCCGGGATTTCCCGACATCCCGACGATCGACGAAACCGTGCCGGGCGTCATCAATATCGGCTGGAACGGCCTGCTGGCGCCCGCCGGCACGCCCAAGCCGATCATCGACAAGCTCCACGCCGCGCTGACGATGACGCTGAAAATGCCGGATGTCGTGAACAAGATGAAGCTGCAGGGACTGGTCACGCTAAGCGACACGCCCGAGGAGTTCAGCAAGCTGATCTCCGACGAAGTCGATTATTGGGGCATCGTCATTCCCGCGATCGGCCTTCAGGCGCAATAGGGTGTGATCCCAAAAAGTTGCAAGACTTTTTGGACAAGGTCACACCCAAAATCACAATTTTTGCGAGGCAAGCGGATTCAAACTGAGCGGAACAGACTCTCGCGGCGCGCACGCGCCTATCGCGCCAGCAGCTTTGCGCCCGCACCATCCCAGGTTTTGCATTGAAGCCAGTGATCGAGCATCCAAAGCCGATCGCAGCCCCAGATCGGCTCGCCGTCCGCGATGAAGAACGGCGTGCCGAACACGCCGCGCGCGATCGCACTCGCCACGGCATCATGCAAGGCTTGCTTGCCGGCATCGGATGAAGCCGCCGCCGAGAGCGCTGCGCCATCGAGGCCAAGCGCGGAGGCTTCCTCGGCCACCGCCGTGACCGGCGTGATGTCGCAGCCCTCAACCCACAGCCGCTCGAAGATGCGCGCCGCGAACCGCTTCGCCGCAAGCGCGTCGCGCGCGCTCAGCCAGAGGAAAGCGCGACACGCCGCCAATGAGTTGATACCGGTCAGCGCGTGATACCGGAACGGCACGCCAAAGATCTTCGCCATGCGCGGTGCATCGTGACGCAAATAGTCGGATTTTACCGGCGTTTCCATCAGCGGCCTGAGGCCCATCACCTGCATGACCGTCACGCCGAGCAGCACCGGCCGCCACGCGACCGCGCGGCCGTGGCGGGCGGCCAGGTTCTCGATTTGCGTCGAGGCGATATAGGCGTAGGGTGAAATAAAGTCGAAGTAGAAGTCGATTGATTCGCTCATGGCCGTATGTACCGCGTTTGTGGCAGCGGGAAGTTCGCCAGAGTGGGTTCGGCGTGGGGCAGGCGACGCTAGCACATTAACGTATTGTTTACGGCCATGGCGGACGCTCGGCGACAGGGAGCGCACCCATGGTCACCCTCGCGATATTCGCGGCTCTGTGCGGAGCCGTTCTGGCGTTCCGCTTTCGTGTCGCAGCAGTCGTCGCGGCAATCGCGGTCGTGTGGGTGGCGGTTCTGTTTGTAGGCGTGGCTGCCGGCATCGGCGGCTGGACCATCGCGCTGGCCATGGTCGTGACCGCGTCCGCCTTGCAGATCGGCTATTTCGCCGGCGGCGTCGCGCGTATCTCGCTGGCGAGTGCGCGCGCGGGGGCGCTGCGCCGCAACGACGCTGCGAGCGAAGAGCCGCGCCGCGTCTGACGCTTTCCAGCGGCAATCCCCGCCTGCGGCCATCTCCGCTTTGATTGCGTACCGTCCGAACGTTTGGCGGCGCTTGCGTCGTCGCATCCTCTCGCGCCACACTGCGCTGCAGCGTTTGATCAACTCGCATTGAATCGGACTGCCCTACTGACATATTGATTTTGGGTGTGATCTTATCCAAAAAGTCTGCAACTTTTCGGGATCACACCTGGCGTGCTTCATGAGCGCGGGGTGCGGAGGACGCTGCAATGGGAATGCTCGACGGCAAGGTGTGCGTGATTACCGGAGGCGCGGGCAGCGTCGGGCTCGCGAGCGCGCAATTGTTCGTGCGCGAGGGCGCCAAGCTGATGCTGGTCGACCTGCGCGAGGCCGACCTCGCGCGCGCGGCGAGCGAACTCAAGAGCCCCAACGTCGCAACCTTCGCCGCCGACGTCAGCCGCTCTGAGGATGCGCGCGCCTACATCGACGCGGCGGTGAAAAAATGGGGCAAGATCGACGTCTTGTTCTCGAATGCCGGCATCTCCGGCGCCGTCGTGCCGGTGCCCGACTATCCCGAGGACGTATTCGATAACGTCATCGCGGTGCATGTGCGCGGCGCGTTTCTCGCCTGCAAGTACGGCCTGCCGCAGATGAACGACGGCGGCAGCATTATCATCACCTCGTCGATCGTGGGCGTGAAGGGCGACGGCGGCGGTGCGGTCGCCTATGTCACCGCCAAGCACGCCCAGGTCGGCCTGATGCGCTCGGTCGCCAAGGGCGCCGCACGGCGCAAAATCCGCGTCAACTCCCTACATCCCGGGCCGATTGCCAACGCCTTCCAGCTCAAGATCGAGGAAGGCATTGGCAGGCTGGTCGGGCGCGACGCCACCGCCATGCTCGACGAGGCGATCCCGCTGCACCGCCATGCGCGGCCCGAGGAGGTCGCGCGCTCGGCGCTCTACCTTGCCTCCGACCAGTCGAGCTACACAACCGGCACGACGCTGATGGTCGATGGCGGCATGAGCGCGTGAGTGCGTTCACGGTCATTGCGAGGAGGCCAAAGGCCGACGAAGCAATCTCCGGCAACGCGCGCGGTACGAGATTGCTTCGTTTCGCTCGCAATGACACCAACATTGTCCGTCGTCATGCCCGCGCTCGTCGCGGGCATCCCGCTTAGGTGGGCAGCGTGCTTCCCTTTTCGGGATGGCCGGAACAAGTCCGGCCATGACGAATAAACAACTCGATCCGTTCAATACGAAAGGAACCTCCAATGCCCCTACTCGACGGAAAAGTCTGCGTCATCACCGGCGGCGCCGGCAGCGTCGGGCTGGCCAGCGCGCGCGCGTTTCTGCGCGAGGGCGGCAAGGTCATGATCGTCGATCTGCGCGAGGGCGATGTCGCGCGCGCCGCGAACACACTCAACAGCGACAAGGTCGCGACCTTCGCCGCCGATGTGTCGAGCGCGGACGCAACGCGCGACTATATCGCGGCGGCGGTTGCGAAATTCGGCAAGATCGACGTCTTGTTCTCCAACGCCGGCAATCCCGGGCAGCCCGCGCCTTTGACCGACTACCCGGAGGATGTGTTCGACAAAACGATCGCGATCCACGTGCGCGGCGCGTTTCTCGCGTGCAAATACGGCCTGCGGCAGATGAACGACGGCGGCAGCATCATCATCACCTCGTCACTCGCTGGCACGCGCGGCGGCAATGGTGGCAACATCAGCTACATCACCGCCAAGCACGCCCAGATCGGCGTCATGCGCGCGGCCTCACGCGCCGCGGCGCCGCGCAAGATTCGCGTCAACTCGCTCAACCCGGGACCGATCGACAACGAATTCCAAACCAACATCGAAAACGCCATCTCGAAGATGACCGGCACCAATGCCACCGAGCTGTTCAATTCGCAAATCCCGCTCAAACGCCATGGCCGGCCGGAGGAAATCGCTAACACCGCGCTGTTCCTTGCCTCCGACCTGTCGAGCTTCGTCACCGGCGCGGTGATTATGGTCGATGGCGGGATGACGAGTTGAAAAGAGCTTTGCAGCGAGACTGACAGCGTTGGACCTCCATGTTGTCATCGCCCGCGCAGGCGGGCGATCCAGTACGTC
>JBGPOB010000368.1:0-3606 GCA_041487815.1 Xanthobacteraceae bacterium
AAGCCAACGCCGGCGTTTTCCGTTTTGGAGGCTCGACGGCGCGGCCGAGCCCGCCGATTCGTAACTGCGCGAAAGATTGATCGCGATACGCAATCCTTCACTGCATCGCCAACACCCGTGCGCAGCGATGACCTGCTGGTGGAGGCCGTATCCGAAGCGCACAGCAAGCCGGGCTGGCTGCTGCAGCCTTACTTTCAGTACGTGGTTCGCCCGTCGGGCGGCGTAGCGAACCCTTTGGATCCGACCGGAATGTCCAGGATCGGCGATGCCGCGGTTTTCGGGCCGACGATGACACTCAATTTCTGATGATCCGAATTGCGGGGCACCAATCCAGCTTCCGTGACGCGGCACGCATGCGCCCAGAGCGCATTGAGAGCGGGATCAGAGACCGCTATAAATGACGACGAGTTTCCGCTCCGGGCACCGTCCGGACCGCGCAGCATCAAGGACACAGATATGCTCGATGTCGTCGGCAAATCGGCAAGCCAGTCGAAGATCGCCGTTCTCAATCCTGTCGGCTATCCTCCGAAGGTGACCAAAAAGGCCGCGGCGGCCCGCCTCAATACGCTCGACGGCAAGACGATCTATTTGGTCGACTGCCGGTTCGACGACTCAATCGAGCTGTTGAAACAGGTGCAGGCCTGGTTTGCCAGGCACATGGCGAGCGTCACGACCAAGCTCGTGTCGTTGAATAACTATTACGGTCATGACGACCCGAAGCTGTGGGAGGAGATCAAAGCGAATGGCGATGCCGCCATCCTCGGGGTCGGCCATTGCAGCACCTGCGCTCCCGCGGTCGCGGCCCATGCAATCACGGTCGACACCAAGTACGGCGTTCCGACCGTCGCCTTCCACACCGACATTTTCGATCGGGTGGTACGCTCGACCGCGCGAGTGCAGGGACTGGCGAATTCACCTTTTGTATTCGTCCCGCAACCGGTGATGGGGAAATCGGCTGACGAGTTACGCGGCTATGTCGAAGGCAAGGACCCAGTCACCGGCAAGCCTGTTATGCAAGAAGTCATTGAGGGACTGACCAGGGCGCCAGCTCCCGACGCAACAATAACTGCCGATCGTTCAACGCCGCGGCTGGTCGAACCCGACACCGAGGACAACCTGCATCGACTGTTCCTCGACAACCATTGGACCGACACGCTCCCGATCGTATTGCCGACGGAACAACGGGTCGCAGCAATGCTGGCGCATACGAGCCACGCGCCCGGTGAGGTCGTCGGCAAGATGCAGGCGACGGCCAATCGCGGTCAGTGGGAATGCACGGTTGAGAAGGCGGCGGTGAATGCCGTCATGGCCGGCGCGCGGCCGGAGTATTTCCCGGTCATCCTGGCGCTTGCGGCCTCGGGCCTGTCGGCACGCAGTTCGACTTCAAGCTCCTCGTCGAGCATGGTGATCGTCAACGGGCCGATCCGCAGCGAAATCGGCATGAACTGCGGCATCGGTGCGATGGGCCCCTACAATCACGCCAACGCCACGATCGGGCGCGCCTACGGCCTGTTGTCGCAGAACACCCATGGCGGCTCCGTGCCGGGTGAAACCTACATGGGATCGCTCGGCAACGGCTACACTTACAATAATCTCACCTTTGCGGAGAACGAGGAGCGCAGCCCTTGGGAGCCGCTGCACGTGCAGAAAGGCTTCAAGCCCACCGATTCGACCGTCAGCATTTTCTGGGGCTGCCGTTCGACGACATTCAATCTTGGTTTGCGCGAGAAATATTGGCGCGAACACGTCCGCGACATGCTGATCGGCACCGACGCGCAGACGCGGCCATGCCTGCTGCTCGATCCGATCGCGGCTCGGCAATTCGTCGATCGCGGTGGCTTCGATACCAAGGCGAAGCTGATCCGGTGGATCCACGAGACGGCGGAATTGCCCGCAGGCCGCTATTGGGATCTTCAGTTGATCCAGAACTACATCTATCCGCGTGCGACCTATGGCGAAGAGCCGTTTGCGTCGAATCTCGCGGCCGCGCCGGACCAACTCATTCGGATTTTCCCGGAAAGCGACATCAATGTCGTGGTCGTGGGCGGCGAAGCCAACGGCTATTGGCAGATCATGGGCGCGACCCATCGCAAGACGGTCTCGGTCGACGACTGGCGGTAGTGGTGCGATTGCGAAACGGATTTTCCGACCGCGGGTAGCCCGCGCTGATTGACGTTACGTCGATTGGTGGAGCCGATTCAAATCGGCGAGCGGGCGGATGGCGCGGATCAGCGCCACTCGTCAACCGACGCCGTGGCCTTGCCGCGGTAGGAGCCGCCAAACATCTTCCAGGCGCCCTGGGTCTCGCCGCCGGCGACGACGATGTGAATTTCGTTGGGCTCGAACATCCGCACCATTTCGTCCGGTTTGGCCTTCAGCTTGCTCGCGAACGGCTCGACGCCAGCCACCGCAAGCGGGCGCACCAGCGTCTGGATCCACTGATTGTCCCAATATTCGCGCGCCGTCAGCAGCGCATTGTCGGCGCACCATTGGATCAGCTTTTCCTTGGAATCGAAGCCAAGCTCGACGTAGCCGCGCGCCGCGATCGGATCCATCACCAGCAGCGGCGGATTGTGATGCTCGCTGGCGGCCAGACAGTGCCGCATTTTTTCCTGCCAGGTCGCGCGCGGGCCGTAGCCGGAATTGGTGTACCAGCCGCCGAAGAACACAGTGACGGCCGATTCGGTCGGCTTGAAACCCTTCTGCACGTGTAGTGGCTGCCAAGGGCTGCGCTCCTCGGCTTCGGCGAAGCACGCACTGTAATTGTACCAGTTGCCGAGCGAGCCCATGTAGTTCTCGCCTGGGACTGCGCCGCCCTGACCGTTGATCGACAACAGGTTGTAGGCGCGGCCGATCGTGGCATTGGCGTGATTAAACGGACCCATGGCGCCGATGCCCGAATTCATTCCGATTTCATTGCGGATCGGTCCGTTGACGACCGAGATCACCGCAAACGACGTGGTGCTGCTCGATCGCGCGGTTTGTCCGGTTGCCGCATGCGCCAGGATGACCGGAAGGTATTCCGGTTTTGCGCCGGCCATCACCGCATTGACTGCGATCTTCTCGACGGTGATTTCCCAGAACTCGCGAAATTGCGCGGGCCGCAGGCGCGCGACGACTTCATCGGGCTTGCGGGAGGTGCCCTTGAGCATGGCCGCGACGCGCTCTTCGGTCGGCAGGATGACTGGGAGGAAATCCGTCCAGTTATTTTCGATGAACAGTTTCTGAAGATTGTCTTCGGTGTCGGACGGCACAAGCCTTGGTGTTGTGCGCTCGAACGTCAATCCTTTCAGGTCTTCATCGTCGAGCGGTCGCGTGAGCGCTTCGATGACTTCGTGCATGAACGGGCGCTTGCTGATCGGATCGGGACCTTCGATATAGCCGCGCAGCTGTTCCGGTGTTCGATCGACAATCGGCTGCGGGACAAAAACTTGCCGCGTGCGCGGCATTCCGCCGGCGCGCGCCGCAGTCTGCGCAAGGCGCGCGAATACGTGGGTGTGGACGGCGACCGAAGGTACGCCAGCCTGTTCCAGGGACATCGCCAACCCCACGACCGTGGGGCTACAGGTGCTTCAAAGCCCGACACCCAGGATGGCAGCCGCGCCA
>JBGPOB010000369.1:0-3595 GCA_041487815.1 Xanthobacteraceae bacterium
CTTGAGAAGGAGTCGCGTGGCAACCGGCCGGTCGCCCAGCGCCAGGTGAATTTTCGCCTGCGCGACTGGGGCATCTCGCGCCAGCGCTATTGGGGCGCTCCGATCCCGGTCATCCATTGCGCGGCCTGCGGCGTCGTGCCGGTGCCGGAGAAGGACCTTCCGGTGGTGCTGCCGGAGGACGTGACCTTCGACCGACCGGGCAACCCGCTCGACCGCCACCCGACCTGGAAGCATGTCGCCTGCCCGCAATGCGGCAAGGGAGCGCGGCGCGAGACCGACACCATGGACACGTTCGTCGATTCGTCGTGGTATTTCGCGCGCTTCACCGATCCGTGGATCGACGCGCCGACCGACCGCGCAAGCGTCGATCGCTGGCTGCCGGTCGATCAATACATCGGCGGCATCGAGCACGCGATCCTGCATCTTCTTTACTCGCGCTTCTTCACCCGCGCCATGAAAGCCACCGGCCACGCCGGTCTCGACGAGCCGTTCGCCGGCCTGTTCACCCAGGGCATGGTCGTGCACGAGACCTACCAGAAAAAGGACGGGAGCTGGGCCGCGCCGGCGGAAGTGCGCATCGAAGGCGCCGACGACAATCGCCGCGCGTTCCTCGCTGCCACCGGCGAGAAAGTCGAAATCGGCGCCATCGAGAAAATGTCGAAGTCGCGGCGCAACACGGTCGATCCCGACGACATCATGGAGAACTACGGCGCCGACACCGCGCGCTGGTTCATGCTGTCGGATTCCCCGCCCGAGCGCGACGTGATCTGGACCGAGGACGGAATCAAGGGCGCGTCGCGCTTCGTGCAGCGGATTTGGCGGCTGGTCAACGCGGCGGCGCCGCACTTGCCGGCGCGCGGCGCCGGCTTCGGCTCAGTCAATCCCGGTGACGTGAAGGCGCTGCGCACGCAGACGCACCAGGCGCTGGCGGACGTGTCGGCCGAGCTCGAACGATTGAAGTTCAACACAGCCATCGCCAAGCTTTATACATTCGTCAATGCGCTCGATGCGGTACTCGACGATCCGCTGCAACAGCTTGCGCAGGACCCCGGCTATGCCGCCGCCGCCCGCGAGGCCTTCGACACGCTGGTCCAATTGATCGCACCGATGATGCCGCACCTGGCGGAAGAATGCTGGGCGGCCCTGGGCCATGCGACGCTGGTTTCGCAAGCGCCCTGGCCGCAGCTCGATCCGGCGCTGCTGCAACGCGACACCATCACGCTGCCCGTCCAGATCAACGGCAAGAAGCGCGCCGACGTTACCGTTGCGCGCGATGCCTCAAGCGGCGATATTGAGCGGGCGGTGCTGGCGCTTGCCGCGGTGCAGAAAGCGCTCGAAGGCAAGGCGCCGAAAAAGGTCATTGTCGTGCCCCAAAGGATCGTCAATGTGGTGGCATGAGAGGTCCGCGATGATGTCCCGGCTGCCGCGCGCCATCGCCGCGCTGCTGCTCGCCGCCGCGACCGGCGGCTGCTTCCAGCCGATTTACGGCGACCACGTGGTCACCGGCGGCGTCAACACGCAGGCGGCGCTGGCGGGGGTGGGCGTGCAACAGATCGCCGCCCCCAACGGCACGCCGGAGTCACGCCTCGCCGTTGAACTGCGCAACGATCTGCTGTTCGGGCTCAACGGCGGGACCGACCCGAACTTGCCGACGCATGAACTGCGCATCCGCATGTCGTCGACGCGGCTCTCCGTCATCATCGACCGCACCACCGCGCGGCCGGACGTGGAGAATTTCGGCATCAATGCCAGCTATGAGCTGGTGGACCTGCGCACCGGAAAATCCGTGCTGAAGGACCAGACGTTCTCGCGGGTGACCTACGACGTTCCCGGCCAGCAGCAGCGCTTCGCGCGCGCGCGCGGATTGCGCGACGCCGAGAACCGCGCCGCCCAGGTGATCGCCGACAATATCCGCAATCGCGTGGCGTCGTACTTCGTCGCCGGCACCTGACCGCGGTTTGAATTATCTTGTCATCGCCGGCATTGTCTTGTCGTCTGAACTATCTTGTCGTCGTCTGAATTGTCTTGTCATCGCCCGCGCAGGCGGGCGATCCAGTCTGCTCATCCGGGGTCATGACCACAGAACGGCTCTATTTTGTTTACATCCTTGCGAGCAAACGCAACGGAACGCTTTACACTGGCGTGACCAGCAACCTGCTTCGCCGCGGCTACGAGCACAAGCTTGACATCATTGATGGGTTCACCAAGCGATACGGCGTGCATCTACTCGTGTACTTTGAAACACATACCGACGTAGAGGCGGCCATTCGTCGGGAAAAGCGGCTCAAAAAATGGAACCGAGCCTGGAAAATCCGACTGATTGAGGAGTCCAATCCAAACTGGGCGGATCTATATGGAAAAATCTCCAGCCCATGATTTTTCTGGATGCCCCGCCGGAGCCTGTCCTTGGGCTTGCCGAAGGCAAGACCCGAGGGCGGGGCATGACAAAATGTAAGACCGGCAGCGATGGCTGCGCGATGTTGACGGCAATCGAATCGGTTCGTTAGAGGAAATATGACCGCCATCAAAGGCGCGCAGATCGAGGCCTACATCGCGCAGCCGGATGCGCGGCACAACATCGCGCTGGTGTTCGGTCCCGATCTAGGCCTGGTGCGCGAACGCGTCGATGCGTTGATCGCAAACTCCGTCGACGACCCCAACGATCCATTTTCGCTGGCGCGGCTCGACGGCGACGTGCTGGCCGAGGAGCCGCAGCGTCTGGTCGAGGAAGCCCAGACGATGCCGTTGTTCGGCGGCCGCCGCGCGGTGTGGGTGAAGGCCGCCGCAAAGAACATCATCGCCGCGGTTGACATGCTGCTGGCCACGCCGCCGGCGGCCGATTGCCGGATCGTCATCGAGGCCGGCGATCTCGCCCGCAACGCGCCGCTGCGCGTCGTGTGCGAGCGCGCCAAGCAGGCGGTGGCGATCGCCTGTTACCCCGACACCGACCGCGACCTGACGCGCCTGATCGACGAGGAAATGCGTGCCGCCGGGCTCACGATCGCGCCGGAAGCGCGCGCGCTGTTGATGTCGCTGGTGGGCGGCGACCGCCAGGCATCGCGCAGCGAGGTGCGGAAGGTCGCGCTTTATGCCCGCGGCCGCGAACGCGTGGAGATCGACGACGTTCTAGCGATCGCCGCCGATGCCTCGGCGCTGACGCAGGACGCGATCATCGACGCGGCTTTCGCCGGCCGCCCCGACGATGTCGCAGCGCAATTCGCCCGCGCGCGCGAGGCCGGTTCGCTCCCGAGCGTCATCGCGGGCGCGGCGCTGCGCCAGGCGATGCAACTGCACCGCGCCCGCATCGCGGTGGACGCCGGCGAGAGCGTCGAGGAAGCGCTCGCGGGGCTGCGCCCGCCGCCGCATTTCAAGCGCAAGACCGCGGTCGAAGCGGCATTGCGGGCCTGGCCGGCGGCGCGGCTCGAACGCGTGCTCCTGCAATTCGCCGATACGGTCTTGGAGTGCCGCCGCCATGCGCTCGTGGGCGACGCCATCGTCGAGCGCGCCTTGCTCGCGACGGCGCAGGCGGCGCGGCGCAAGGGGTCAGGCGGCCGCCATATTGATCCGGATCAATGATGCGGCCCGGATTGGTGGC
>JBGPOB010000370.1:0-3567 GCA_041487815.1 Xanthobacteraceae bacterium
ATGTCGAACGCGGAAAAATGGGTCGCCGTTGCCACCCGCAGCGACCTTGGCGACGGGGCCATGCTGGGCGTCGACGTCGGCGACATGCAGATTGCGCTTTACAGCGTCGAGGGTGAAATTTTCGCGACTGACAATATGTGCACACACGCATTCGCGATGTTAACCGAAGGCTTCCTTGATGGCGACGTGATCGAATGCCCGCTGCATGGTGGCTGCTACAAGGTCAAGACTGGCGAGGGAATGGGCGCGCCGATCTCGGAAAATCTCAAGACCTATCCGGTACGGATCAACGGCGACACCATCGAAGTCAACATCGCGTGAGGCGCCATCGGTCGGGCGCGGCCACGAACGATTACTTGCATAAGTGAATAAAAGTAAATTATCTCGAAAGCCTGTGTCATGAAAATCTGCTGGTTTGGCGACTACCGGCTCGGACTGGTCGATGGCGACTCGGTTCTCGATGTCAGCGCCGCGCTCGCCACTTTGCCGCTGGCGCGCTATCCCGCGCCCAGGGGTGATCTCCTGATCGCCAATCTGCCGCATGTGCGGGAGGAAATCCTGGCAGCCGCGCGCGGCGCAAAAAAAATCCCGGTCAGCGAAGCGCGTTTCCTGAGCCCGGTCGCAAACCCAAGCAAAATCATCGGCACGCCGGTGAACTACATCAAGCACGTCGAGGAGGCCCAGAGCCAGAAGGAAGCATTCCCGGGCCGCTACCAGGGCACGATCGAAGAGCAAGGGCTGTTTCTCAAGGCATCGAGTTCGCTTGTCGGCCCGGGCGAAGGCATCAAGTTGCGTTTCCTCGATCGACGCACCGATCACGAAATGGAACTCGGCGTCGTCATCGGTAAGACCGCCAACAATGTTCCGGAGAAAGGCGCGCTCGACTACGTCGCCGGCTATTGCATCGCCCTCGACATGGTGATCCGTGGCACCGAGGATCGAAGCTTTCGCAAGTCGATCGACAGCTATGCCGTCGCCGGCCCGTGGCTGGTCACCGCCGACGAAATTCCAGATCCGGGACACTTGAAATTCAGCCTGTCGGTGAATGGCGAAGTGCGACAGGCCTCCAACACCCGCCTGATGATCATGGGTATCGAGCGTCAGATTTCATGGGCGTCGAGCTTCTACACGCTTTATCCGGGCGACATCATCATGACTGGAACGTGCGAAGGGGTTTCGCGCGTGATTCCCGGCGACGTCATGCATTGCGAGGTCGAAAAGATCGGCGCGATGAACGTCAAGATTTCGGCCGCGTAATGCAGGCGACGGACCGCCGCAAAACCGCGCAGGAACGTATCGGCTAGAGCATGATCATTTTACATTGAAGCATATCCGGCGTTGCTGAAGTAGTTTGCACACTCATTTGGCGAGAAGGCTGCGAGCAGCGTGCCGATGCGCCGCCATAGGTTATCGGCGGTTCGTTCCTGGGCTTTTCGGAGCAGGCTCTTGAGCTTTGAGAACACCTGCTCGATAGGGTTCAAGTCTGGAGAATAGGGTGGCAGGAAGAAGAGCCTGGCACCCGCCGCACGGATGGCGCGGCGCACGGCCTTGCCCTTGTGGCTGCCGAGATTGTCGATGATGACGATGTCGCCCGGCCCAAGTGTCTGAACGAGCACCTGCTCAACATAGGCGCGGAAGCTTTCGCCGTTGATGGGGCCATCGAACACGCAGGGCGCATCGAGGCGGTCGACGCGCAGCGCCGCGATGAATGTCATCGTCTGCCAGTGGCCGTGCGGAACCTTGCCCCGAAGGCGCTGGCCGCGCGCGCACCAGCCGCGGATCGGAGCCATATTCGTCTTGGTCCACGTCTCGTCAATGAAGACAAGGCGCCGCGGGTCGATCCCGCGCTGGTATCTTTTCCAGCGGTCGCGCCGGCGCGCGACGTCAGGCCTGTCCTGCTCGGCGGGAAGCACGCTTTTTTTTGAAGCTCAAGCCCTCGCGATGGACGAAGTTCCACACCGCACCGTAGCTCACCGCAACGCCGCGCTCCCCGAGTTCGGCAACAAGCGCACGAAGCGAGATGTTCGGAACTTGATCAATCCGATGACGAAGCCAGGCACGCTGACCCGCCAAAACAACCGGTCGCTTGCCGCCCATCGGCTTCGATGCCGCACTCCCGGTGCTGCGCAAGCGTTGTGACCACTTCACAACGCTCGCAACGCTTACCCCGAATATCGCGGCAACAGCGCGGCAGGATTGGCCGTTCACTACCGCAGCCACCACACGCTCTCGCAGATCAAACGAGTAGGGTCGAACCATGCAGGCTGGCCTCCATTCCAGCCCGTATCGTGAATCACAATCGGACGCCTTTGAGAATCCCCTCCGATTCAATCAAATGTGATCGTGCTCTAGACGTCCAATCTCTTCGGAAAACAAATTTCCAATTTCTGGAATACGCATTAAAGCCGCAGCAGTCGCGCCGCGTTAAGGTGTGCGATCTTCTCTTTATCCGCGTCGGCAATCGACAGGTTGCGCAAGAAGTTCATGCCTTCGATGTTGGCTTCGTAAGGCCAATCGACGGCGAACAGAATGTTGTCGACACCAAGCGCCAGCAGCGTGCAAACGAACGCCGGTTCGTACCAGTTGCCGCTGGTTGTGACCGACAGATTGTCCTTGATGTATTCGATCGGCGATTTTTTCAATCCGCGGCGCTTCGCCGACTGCGATGTGTGATCGTTGAGCCGGTGCATGGCGAATGGCAGGCCTTCGCCGAGATGGCCCAGAATGATCTTGAGTTCGGGATAGGCGTCGAACACGCCGGCAAACATGATCCGCAGGAAGTGGCAGCTCGTATCGATCGCAAATCCCCAGGCCGAACCTTGCAATTCCTCATAGGGCGCGAAATAGGCCTTGATCGCATCGGGGTGCGGCATGGCCGGATGCAGATAGATGGGGACGTTGAGCGCTTCGGCCGCCTCGAAGATCGGCCAAAACTTACGATCGTCGAGGAACGCACCCTGGGTGTGGCCGTGGATCATCGCGCCCTTGAACCCAAGCTCCCTGACCGCGCGTTCAAGCTCGCGCGCGGCTGCATCCGGATCCGCGGTGGGCAGCGCCGCAAATCCGGCAAAGCGATCAGGATGTTTTTGAACTGTGGCATGGAGTCGTTCATTGGCGTCGCGGGCCATCGGAATTGCAATGTCGGATGAAAATCCCTGCGGCCCCGGCTGACCGAACGAGAGCACCTGAACGTCGATCCCGGCCGAGTCCATATGGCGCAGCCGCTCGTCGCCGAGGTCGTCAAGCTGCTGGCCGATATCATGACCGATCTGCCGGCTTCGGCTTGCAATCCAGAATTTTCGAAAATCGCCGCTGACCGTGTGCTGACGCAGCAGCGGTGTGATGAAGTGTTCTTCGATCGCGATGACGCGCGACGGGCTGTTGCTGGCGAAATAGTCCGACATGCTTGCCCCGCGCAGGGATTGGGTTATCTCAGGACCGTTTTCGCCGGAGCCCGTGAGAATTCGGCGGAATTTCCCGCATTGCCCGCCGTTCGTTTGAAACTATCCAACCTCGACCGGCCGCGCCTCGTCTTCGGTCCATTCCGACATCGAGCCATCGTAAAGC
>JBGPOB010000371.1:0-3559 GCA_041487815.1 Xanthobacteraceae bacterium
AGTCCGACCGACATGGTCTTGATGCACGTTTCCTTGCGCACCTTCTCGCTGAACGGCACCTGATAGCCGGGAGCCAGCGGAATTTTCTGGCGAACGTCGGATCCGCCGCTGGAAACATCCAGAAAGTCGCAGCCGAGCTTCCTCAGTTCGCGCGCCAGCATAACGGTTTCCTCCGGCGTCCAGCCGCCGTCGACCCAGTCGGTCGCCGACACGCGCATGCCGATCGGCTTGTCCTCGGGCCACACCTTGCGGACCGCGGAATAGACTTCAAGGGGAAAGCGGATTCGGTTCTCCAGGCTGCCGCCGTATTCGTCGCTGCGCCGGTTGGACAGGGGCGACATGAACTGGTGAAGCAGATAACCGTGGGCGCCGTGCAGTTCGATGACGTCGTAGCCGATGCGATGCACGCGCTGTGCGGCTGCGGCGAAGTCCGCGATCGTCTGCTGGATTTCCTCCCGCGTCATCGCGTGCGGCGCCGGCCAGCCCTGATCGAACGGCAGGGCGGACGGCGCATGCGTGACCCACGCGTTCTCTTCGGGCTTGAGCGGCTTGCCGCCGGCGGCGGGCGGATGCATCGAACCTTTACGGCCGGCGTGGGCGAGTTGCACGCCGAGCTTGGCGACGCCGTAGGTCCGGCAGAAGTCGTGCACCCGCTTCAACGCCGTTTCGTTGGCGTCGGAATACATGCCGGCGCACTTGTGCGTGATGCGGCCGACGGCGTTGACGTCGGTCATCTCCGTCATCACGAGCCCGGCCGCGCCGAGCGAGAAGCTGCCGAGGTGCATCAGATGCCAGTCGCTCGCCGATCCCTCGTTGGAATTGTACTGGCACATGGGCGACACGACGATGCGGTTCGCCAGCGTCAGCCCGCGCAATGTGATCGGCGAGAAAAGAGCGCTGCTCATGGATTGGGTTCTCCGTGCCTGACGGCAACTGATTTCGGCTGCGGCCGGCTGGCCTCGGCCAGCGACGAGGCGGCGACCCTAGCGCGGATGCCGTCAAGCGCAATGCCGCTCGCGAAGTCCCGGCGATTATTTCATTGTACGGCGACGTACTGCGGCTTGGCGCTGCCAGGACGTAGTGTCGTTATTTGTGATGCCACGTGGAGCCGGTTCGGTAGCGACAGCATCGATTGCATCCATGCCATTCGCGGACCGGGAGCAAAACCGTCCAATCAATGCTCGAACTCAGACCGACCTGCGAGAACTGCAACAAGGCGCCGCCGCCGGATTTGATCGAGGCGATGATCTGCACGTTCGAATGCACGTTTTGCCGGCCCTGCGTCGACGACGTGCTGGGCAACGTCTGTCCGAACTGCGGCGGCGGCTTTTCGCCGCACCCAACTGGCCGTCGCGCAACTGGAATGGCGACAATTATCTCGGCGCTTTTCCCGCGAGCAGCAAAGTAAAACACCGACCCGTCGATCCGCAGGCGCATGCGCAATTTGCGGCGGGAATCAAGAACATTCCTCCCGCACGGCGGTGAGGACGTTCGATCGGTCGAGATGGTTGCGCGTGGCAACTTGCCAGCGCGTGCTCCGATCCATGTTAGTTCCCGGCGACGAAATGCCCCAAAGTGGCGTGTCGCGTTCGTTTGCAGAAACCAAAAATTTACTGTGCTGGCCAAGTAGTGACCAAATTGGTTGTAATTCAACGATGATTCAACCATTGCTGGTTAAACCCATGCCTGGACGCCAAATTCAGCCGGCTTGATCGACTGCACCCGGCAGGGGGTCGACTTTTCGCTGCCGTCAGGGTCAAGGCATGGCGACAAATTGGCATTCGAAGCTTCTCTCGCTGGGCGAGCGCAGTCTTGGCGAGCGTCCAAGGTCCGTCGCATCGAAGCCGGCCGCCGCCGGCAACAAGCCCGTCGCCGCCGTCCATGAATCCGGCGCCGCAGCACAAGCGACAATCCAGAGTTGGACCGGCGATGACGTTGCCCTGGAGATTCAAGGCAAGAATATTCTGGATGCCTATCGGGCGTGGATGTCGACGACGTCGATGCGGTTACCGCGGTTGAGCGACATCGTCGCTTCGGACGGGAAAGCTGCGCTCGATGACATGATGCTCATGATGAAAACCGGAGACGACTACGTTGTCGTTGCGCAAAGCACAAATTACATCCGCAACGTTGACCGCGACATGCGCGGTTGTCTGATGTCTGAGTTCAAGGTTCCGATGGCGGAGCCGATGAAGGAACTTTACGATCAAGCGTTCGAGCAAAAGCAGCCGATCTACGCGCGTTACGTATCCGAGTTTTCGAAACGCAGCATCCATTGGGAAGTTCTCATTTTGCCGCTGGCGGCGGACGGCGGCGGGCGGCCGATTTTCGCGTTGAATCTCGTAGGTCTCATCGACGACAGATCGGCGGTCCTGCAAATGGTCTTCGATCGCTCGCCAATGGGGATGATCGTCGCCGCGCCAACCCAAACCCATGCAGGACAAATCGACGACGGCCGCATCTTGATTATCAATGCCCGCGCGAAATCGATTTTGCGCCTCACGGAAAATCACCGGCACCTGCAAACCATTCGGCAGCTCGGTCCGTGGTTCAAGGACGGAACCGCGTGGACGCGCCTCGGGATGACAACGGATGGCGGCCAGACGACGGTGTATTATCGGGATGACGCCGGTAAAAACTTTGGAATGACGATCGAGGCCTTTAGCCGTTTCGTGCTGTTCAGCATTATCGAAGTCGACAAGTACGAGATTCAAAAGCTGACCGCACACTGGTGAGCGCATCGCGTCGCGGCCCGCGTGCGTTCCATCCGACGGCTCCACCGGCACGCCGCGCGCATCGCAATCGTGCCGCGGCCGGCGCAATTGCGCGGTCGTCGCTGCGGCAGCGATCCTAGGGATTGGTGGTTTTCTTGGCGCGCTTGGTCTTCGTTGTCTTCTGCGGCACGCCGAGGACGCCCTTCACTCCACCCGCGACGCCACCGACGACGCCGCCAACGCCGGCGCCGACCACGCCACCGACAGGACCAGCCGCGCGATTGCCCGTCTTGGAGCCTTCGCGCGCGCCCTCAACGACGCCTTGCGCATGCGCGGCGACCGGAATGGCGAGAGCGGCCAATATGCCGGCGGTCATCAGGAATCGTGTCTTCATGTCCCATCTCCCTGCTGCGATTGCCGCCCGATCAACCCCGGGTTTCGCACGAGCGTAATCCGTCTGGTTGCCGCCATCAATCGGGCGCGCCCCATGCAACGCGCGTTTCGCGCGGATGACACCAAGGCCGGCCGCTAACGGTGGTCCCATCCGTTGCAATGCGCAATTTCATGGCGGCGATATGCCGCGCGATTTTTGACCGGTGCGCCCGCCGACGGGATGACGATATAGCAACGTCCCTTGATGACCCACGAGCACCCGTCCGCTCGAACGCCGCGCCTGGCGCAAGCGGCGCGCGCCTGCACGAGCGGCAATACAAGCTCAATCACGGCGCCGCTGAAGGGATGCACGTAGTCGGCAGGAGGCTCTAATACAAAAATCATCGATGGTGTCGAAATGCGTCGTCAATACGCCAATGCAGGTCACGGCTTCGTCCGCGCTTCGTGCCACC
>JBGPOB010000372.1:0-3492 GCA_041487815.1 Xanthobacteraceae bacterium
CCCACCGAGATCTTCCCATCACGGAACACACTGTCCCTACCCGACGCTGCTCCGTTCTGTTCCTGCACAACTTCCTGCACTCTCCGCAGTCGCAGCGCGTCGCCGATGCAAATCGACTTTAGTCGATTTGCAAACTTGAGAATTCGGTTTCGGGTAAATCCGAAACCGGTCGGGGCGACGGCCGGACCGTGGCCGTTCATGCTTCGTGGCCGTCGCCTTGCGACGGCACCTCGGGTTGACGGATCAGCAAAGGATGCGCGCGATGAAATCCGACGAACTCTTCAATGTCCGAGGCCTCGTGACCATCGTCACCGGCGGCGCCAGCGGCATCGGCTATGCCTGCGCCGAAGTGATGGCGGACAATGGCGCCGTCGTCACGATCGTTGACCGCGATCGGGAAGCGGTTCCTGTGGCGGTTGCGAAATTAAAAGCCTCCAACGCGCAAGTTTTCGGCGAAGTCGCGGATATCACCGACAAGGCGGCGCTGACAAAAGCGTTCGACGCGGTCGCCATGCGCCACGGTCGTATCGACGTGGTGTTCGCCAATGCCGGCATCAGCGGCGGCCCCGGATTCCTGAACGCACAACGCCAGCGCGATCCAGCGCGGGCCATTGAAAATCTGCCGGATGATCTGTGGGACAAGGTCATAGCGACAAATCTGACGTCGGTGTTCAAGACCATCCAGATTGCCGCGCGTCACATGAAGGCCACGGGCGGCGGCCGGATCATCGTGACCTCGTCGGTGTCGGCCACCAAGGTCGAGCAGTTCGTCGGCACGATCTACGTTGCCTCCAAGGCCGGCGTCGCGCAATTGCTGCGCCAGGCCGCGATCGAACTTGCGGCCCACAACATTCGCGTCAACGCCATCGCGCCGGGGCCGTGCGTCACCAATATCGGCGGCGGACGGCTGCGGGAAAAGGCGGCGCAGGAATTCTTCGCCGCGCAGCATCCGGCGCATCGCATGGCGACGCCGCAGGACATGCAAGGCGCCGCGCTTTATCTCGCTTCGCCTGCGTCAAGTCACGTCACTGGCGCGCATATCGTGATTGACGGCGGCTTCACGCTTGGCGTCGCGGACTGATGCGGGCGCGTGCGATGCTCACCATCGGCGACATCGCGCATCAGCCGATCCAGGCTGCGGCGCCGGACTGGAGCAGCAAGTATTGCGCCGATCCAAAGCAATCGGCGGCAACGCGGCGGCGAATTTTCGAATATTGCGCCGCGCGTCAATGCCTGATGCTGCTGGTCCATTTCGGCTGGCCCTGTTGCGGCAGGATCGTGCGCGCCGGCGAGGCGTTCCGTTTCATTCCTTCGGACCGCGAGCCCTAGCGCGCCGCCATCAAGAGCAATAGCCGGCTTTGCCTCACTGCCCGCTGGGCGTGCGCACGCCATGCCAGGCATCGCGGACCTGGTTGTAGTGAGTCTGGGCGTCGTAGTCGGGCGTATTTAGCGCCAGCCGGATGTGATCGAGGCGGCCGATCGCGCTCAATAATGTGTAGGAGGCAACGACGCGGTCGCGCTGCGCGACGATCAGGCGCGAACGCGCCGCCGTCAAATCCTGCTGCGAGTTGAGGACATCGAGCGTCGTGCGTTGACCCGCCTGCGCTTCCTTCTGCACGCCCGATAGCGCAATCTCGGCGGCCTTGACTTCCGATGTCGCCGCGGCGAGCGCGATGCGCGAGCCTTCGTTGGTCGCCCAAGCCGCGACCGAGGCGGTCTCGGCTTGCGCGCGCACGCGGTCGAGCACGATGCGCGTCTGCGCCAGCGTTTCCTTCGATTGCCGGATCTGCGCCGCCGCCAGACCGCCGTCGTAGACCGGGACGTTGAGGTTGCCGACCACGGAAGCCTGATCTGATTTCCCAATACCGAGCGTTGGATCGCTATCGATGCTGCGCGAGATGCTGCCCTGCACGCCGAGCGTCGGATAAAGCGCAGCCTGCGCGATATTGACCGCGCTTTGCGCGGCATCGACATCGAAGGTTGCGGCCGTGATCGAGGGATGCTCGCGCCGACTGACAGCGGTCGCCTGGTCGTGCTGGCGCGGCAGCAAGCGATCGATCGGGTCGGCGGAGGTGAGGCGTTCCGGCGGCACCCCGACAACCTGCGCGAAAGTGGCGCGGCTGACGGCATGATTGACCTCGGCGTTGTTGAGATCGGCAATGCCGCGGTTGAGCCGCGCCTCCGCCTGCGCCACATCGGTCGGCGTCACGTCGCCGGCGTCGTAGCGCTTGTGCGTCGTTTGCAGCACTTCGCGCAGGAACTGCACGTTGACGCGCTGGGCTTCGACCAGCCCCTGGTTGGCGACAACGCTCATGTAGGCGGTAACGGTGTCGAGCAGCACGTTCTGCTCTACCGCCCGCAACTGCTCGCGGCCGCCCTGAACCTGCGACTCGGCCTGACGGACCTGATTGGCGGTTTTCATGCCGTTGAACAGCGTTTGATTGATCGTGACGCCGGCCGACCGCGGCCGCAGGTTGGCGGTCAGCGGATCGCCGCCGCCCGGCAGCAAGTTGCGGACGCCCTGCAATCCGGCGCTCAACCCCAGCGCGATTTGCGGCCGGTAACCGGCGAGCGCCTGCGGCACGCCCTCATCGGTGGCGCGCAATTTGGCACGCTCGGCGTTGAGTTGGGGATTGCCCTGATAGGCGCGAACGAGGGCCTCGGCCAGGGTCAGGGCCTGTACGGCCGTGGGTGCGCACAGCACCAACGCCAACGCTACTGCCACCGCTCGCATCAACCCACCCACGCCAACCGCGTTCGTTGCCGACAGACCGAGTATAGCGCGCACTGATGGCGCGCTCTTGCCCGGCCCAGCTTCCACCCCGCCAAAACATTGGCCTTAAATCGCGATCCTGGAAAGGGCAAGGTTGTGGAATCGCGACCGTTGTGCACCCTCCGCCCGCCGCCTTTCGACGTGATGACCGTCGCGCCTGGAAGCGGTATCGTCGCGACAAAGCTCAAGACACGTTGCAACACACGGTCCGAATGGGGAATACGGCCATGAAACAGTGGAATTTGCGCATCGCGGGATTGCTGCTCGCGGCAACGCTGGCCTTAGCGCCGCTGACGGCGCGCGCGCAATCAGATCTCTATCCCAGCAGGACCATCCGCCTGGTGGTCGGGTTCGCGGCCGGCGGCGGCAATGATCTCATCGCGCGCATCGTCGCGCAGGAATTGCAAATATCGCTCGGCCAGTCGGTGGTGGTGGAGAACAAGCCGGGCGCCGGCGGGCGGATCGCCGCCGAGTATGTCGCCGGTCAGGCGGCGGACGGTTACACGCTGCTGATCGGCGCCAGCGGCGCCATGGCGATTTCACCCGCGGTCACCGACAAGCTGCGCTATGCAACGCTGCGCGATTTTGCGCCGATATCGATGCTGGCGGCTTTTCCGCTGTTGATGGTCGTCGGCGCGGACCATCCGGCGAAATCGGTGAAGGAATTTATCGCCTGGGCCAAGGCCAACCCCGACAAATCGAACTACGGCACATCGTCG